>JALYTU010000005.1 GCA_030854125.1 Actinomycetota bacterium
AGACCAGCCAGTCGGTCGCCTCCAGAAAGGCGGCGGCTTCGTCGTAGATCGCTCGGTCCTCGAGCCAGATCTCGATCAGCTTGGGGAAGTACCACTCCGAGGAGATCCGCCCGCCGTAACGGGTCAGAAAGTCCTCGCCCCGCTCTTGGGCGACGACGTTGAGACGGTCGGCGACGTGCTGGGCGGCGTGATGCTTCCACAGCTTGGGCCACGCGTGGGGGCGGTCGCGCAGGGCCGGGACGCGACACAGTGGCTCGCCCTGCGCGGTGACCGGCAGGACCGTGCACGAGGTGACGTCAACTCCGATGCCGATCACCCGCCCGGCGCTGACCCCGGCTCGGGAGAGCACGTCGGCAATCCCCGTCTCGAGGACACTGACCCAGTCGTCAGGGTCCTGCAGAGCCCAGTCGTCGGGCAGCGCTTCACCGGTGCCGGGCAGCGCTGAGTCGATCACGCCGCTGGCATAAGGCACGACGCTGACGGCCAGCTCCTCTCCGGTCCCAGCGTCGAGAAGCAGCGCACGGCCGGACTCGGTGCCGAAGTCGACACCGATCGACAGTGGCCCCGTCACTTAATGAGGTGCGCGGCCAGCCGGGCGCGCCGGTACTCCTCGACCACGATTTCCGTCAGCTCATCCACGGACGTGTCGGCCGTCGGCTTGTCGAGCGCTATCACGCCATCCTGGATCAGGCTCACGCGATCGCAGGCCGCGAACACGTGGACGTAGTTGTGCAGGATCATGATGATCGAGACGTTGCCCTCGTTCTTGATGCGCTGGATCAGGTCAAGGATCATTGCGCCCTCTTTCGCGCCCATCGCGGCCAGCGGCTCGTCGAGCAACAGAATGTCGGACTCGCTGGAGACCGTCCGCGCCACAGCGATTGCTTGGCGTTGCCCTCCGGACAGGCGGGCCACCGGCACGTCGATGCTCGGAATGTTGATCCCGATCGCGTTGAGCGCCTTGCGCGCCTCCCGGCGCATGATCGCGTTTGACAAGAACGGGATCGGCTTACGCACGCGCTCCCGGCGCAAAAACAGATTGTGGTAGACCGACAGCTCGTCGATCAGCGCCAGATCCTGGAACACCGTGTCGATCCCGTGGGCGCGGGCCTCGTCGACGCTCTTGGGCTGATAAGGCTCGCCCTTGTGCCACATCTCGCCGCCGTCCTGTTTCTGGAATCCGCACAGGATCTTGATCAGGGTCGACTTGCCGGCGCCGTTGTCGCCCAGCAGCGCCAGCACCTCGCCCTTGCGGAGGTGGAGATTGACATCGCGCAATGCGACCGTCGGCCCGAAGCTCTTGCGGATGTGCTCGACCCGCAGGACATCGTCGGGCGCCGAGCGCGGCGGGACGACCGTCTCGTCGGAAATCGCTGGGTCAGCCACGGCCTGAACCCGTTCGCACACGCTGGACGTAGACGTTGATCGCCATCGCGAGCAGGATCGCGAGGCCCAGATAGAGATCCAGATAGTTGGCGTTGACGCCCTTGATGATCAGCCCATCGTGCAGGATCCCCAGGAATAGGGCGCCGATCAGCCCGCCGATGATCGTCCCCGCCCCGCCGGTCATCAGGGTGCCGCCGATGATCGCAGCAGAGATAGATTGAAACAGGACGTCGTTGGATCCCGAGGGATCCGGGGTTGCGGTGGAGACTCGCACCGCCTCCAGGATGCCGACAAAGGCGGCCAGACTGGAGCACAACACGAAGTTGCGGAGCAGCACCAATTTGACTTTGATGCCCGCTTCCGCCGCACCGAGGCGGTTTCCGCCGGCGGCGACGGTGTAGACGCCCCACCGCGTGAAGGACAGCACGACCTGCAGGACGATCGCGATGCCGAGCGCCCAGAACAGCTCCGAGTAGGTCCCGCCGCCGAAGATCGAGGAGAACGTGCTGGTTCCCACCACCGAACTGCCCGGGGTGTTGATGGGAGTGGCGTGGGACATCACCAGCGTGACGCCGTCGAGCACGAACAGCATCCCGAGCGTGGCAACGAACGACGCGATCCCGACGTAGGCCACGGCGATGCCGTTGATCGCCCCGAGGATCATGGCCGCGATCAGCGTCAGGATCACGGCCGGGACGAGCGGGATCCCGCCATTGTGGATCTCGTAGAAGAGGAACGGCGCGAACAGGTACATCGCCCCGATCGACAGGTCGATCTCGCCGAGGATCATCACGAACACCTCGCCGGCGGCCAGGATGGCGATCGGGGCGAAGTACGGCAAGAGCGTCTTGAAGTTCGCTCCCGAGACGAAGTTGCCCGTGCTGGAGGCGAAGTAGATCAGCGTGATCAGCGTGACCACGATGATGCTGCCCTCCCGCAGGGTCAAGAACCGCTTGAGCATCCCCAGGCTGGTGCCCGCAGGAGCCGCGGCGGGTGCCGGGCCCTGCGGGGCAGCGCCGGACTGGGCGTCGCTATCTGACGTGACCGCCACGAGCTGAGGACCCTATCGCTCGCCGATGAACGTGACTAGGCCTTCTGCACGCCGGCGCTGGTTCCTGTGCCCTCGTAACGGCTCTTGGTGCTGTTGTAGGGGACCACTGAGGTCTTGTCGAGGAACTTCAGGCCGGTGTTGACGTCGGCGACGCCGCTGAGCTTCTGGGAGACGTTGTAGAGGTACATCTGGAGAATCGGGAGAAAGCCCTGGAGGTAGGGCTGCTGGTCGATCGTGAAGTCCATGAAGCCGCCGGCCAGGGTCGACTCGGTGACCGGGGTCAGGTCATAACCGCCGCCCTTGACGCCCTTGGCGCGCAGGCCATGCTTCTGGATCACCTGACCAATGCTCTGGGTGGTGCCGCCGTCGACGGCGAAATAGCCCTTCGTGGTGGGATGGCCGACCGAATAGGAGTCGACCGTGGAGAGCTCCTGCGGCAGAGCCGCGCCGGACGCGACCACATGGGTCTTGATCGAGGGGTGCGCCTTGAGGGTCGCCAGCGCGCCGTCGATCCGGGGCTGGATGTTCAGCGACCCGGGAGTCGCGATAAACAGCACCACGTCGCCCGAGGGAACCAGGGCCGCGATGTGCTCCCCCATCTTCTGGCCCGAGACGAACAGGTCCTGCCCGATGTAGGCCAGGCGCGCGTTCGTGGCTGCGTCCGCGTTGTAGGCGACGACCGGAATCCCGGCTGCGAGCGCCGAATCGGTGGGCTTGTTGAAGGCGTGGAGGTCCACCAGCGCGACCCCGATCCCGTTTACCCCGGCGGTTATCGCGCTCTGCATCGCGTTGACCATCTCGGATATGTTGCTTGTCTGCGAGCCCGTCCACTGGTACGAGCAGCCGAGCAGCTTGCAGGCATCTGCGGCACCGTTCTGGGTCGGCGTGAAGAACGGGTTCGTAGTCACGTGGTTGACCATCGTGAACTTCAGCGGCTTACCCGCGCCGAAGATGCCCGATGCGGCGCCTCCGCCGCCGGTGGCGGCCGAGGCGCTCGAACTCGAGCTCGAGCTCCCACCGCAGGCCTCGAGCGCCAGCGCAGCGATGCCGGCAGCGCCCCCGGTCAGTGCGGCCCGCCGTGTCACCTGATGCCACTTGGACTGTGGTGTCTCGTCCTGCTTGCGCTCATCCCACTCGAGCCGTTCGACGGCGTCGTAGACGAAATCCTCTTTCGACATCTCTCTCTCCTCCTGTTGTGGCCCTAGCCAGGACCTGACGTTTCCAGGCCGCGATCCCGTGGCCACCATCGAAACCGACGATATGCGTTGGATACGACGCCCGCCATCAGTGCTTAGCCGCAGATTCAACTACAGCCCCACCAAACATCCTGCACGCACTCTGGAACGGGACCCACAGGCCCCGCTCCGAACCGTGTGGTCCTCTCTTCGTAAACTTGCCGCCGCATGTTAGCGATCACATCCGCGTCGTGTCAATCACGGTCCGGCGACGGCCACCACCGCGGTGCTCGACCGGACGATCAGCTCGGCCTCGACCAGCGAGCCAGCAGGGGGGCGGCCGCCGGTCTTGAGCGCTTCTATGGCGCTGACCAGAACGCGCAGGCTCCGGCTTCCGACTTCCCCGAAGTCCTGCCTGACCGTGGTCAGCGGCGGCATGAAGTACGGCGACTCGGGAATGTCATCAAACCCGATCACGCTGACCTCGTGGGGGACCCCGCGGCCGGCCTCGTGCATCGCCCGCAGGACGCCGAGGGCCATTTGGTCGTTGGAGGCGAATACAGCCGTGACCGCGCGGTCCCGGCTCAGACGCCGCCCGAGGTCGTACCCCGACCGTGCGCTCCAGTCACCGCTCAGCATGGGCGGCGGCGTCCGGCCCGCTGACTCGAGCCGGGCCCGCCAGCCCTCCACACGCCGCTGGGACTCAAGCGAACTGGGCGGACCGCTGATGTGCCATACGGTTTCGTGTCCGAGGTCAAGCAGATGCCCGGTGCCCATGACTGCGCCGGCGACCTGATCCACCGCCACCACAGGGATTCCGCTCTCGGGGCCCGCCTCGACGGCGACCAGGGGAACGTCGGTCGGTGCGTGGAGCAGCGCGTCGGCGGACTCCTCGTCAGGGACGATCACCAGGATGCCGTCGACGCCGTGCAGTTGCAGCCGGTCGATCGCCTCGCCCACCGACGCGCGGTCGAGCGCCTTGAGACTGGCGATGATGATGAAGTAGCCAGCCGCGTGGGCAGCCCGCTCGATCCCGAACAGCGTTGAGGCGGGGCCGTACAGGGTGGTGTCGAAGCTGACGACGCCAAGCGTCCGCGACCGCCCGGTGACGAGCGCCCGGGCGATCGAATTGGGCCGGTAGCCGAGCTCCTGCATCGCCGCGAGCACCCGACCGCGCGTCGGCGGGCTGACGTGGCTCGAGCCGTTGATGACCCGGGACACGGTCTGGTGAGAGACGCCGGCGATCCGGCCGACGTCGGCCATGACAGGCGGCCGTCGCGGGCGAACCGGCGGCCTGCCCTCGTCTGCGACCCCCATCCACCGCTCCTCTCCAGCATGTGCCGGCACCCGTTCGGACTCGACGGCGATGTTAGCGCTAACGTATGTTTGATGTTGAAGACCAGCCTCGGTATCTGGGCTTTCGGCCCGATGATCACCCGCTTCGTGCCAGGCGGCTATCAGCCAGAGCACGGCTATGCCGAGGAGCCGGTGGCAGACAAGGTGCACCGCGCCGTGCAGGGACTCGGCGAGCTGATCGACGGCTACGAGTTCCATTATCCGAATGAGCTCTCCGCTGACAATCTCGACGAGGTCCGCTCGGCGCTCGGCGGACACGACGTCTACTGCATCGCGGGGGGTCTTCACCTCGACCCGCGTTTCGCCCGCGGCGGCCTGGTCAACCCCGACCCCGGTCTGCGCGCCGAGGCTCAAAGGATCGTGCGCGCGGCGGCGGCGTTCGCCGGCTCGCTGGGCGCCAACCTGATTATGTGGCCGGGCGGGGAGGGCTACAACTACCCGTTTCAGTCGGCCTACGCCGACGCCTGGCGCTGGCTGATCGAAGGTATGGCCGACGCCGCCGAGGAATGCTCCAAGCACGGGATCAAGCTGTTTTTGGAGCACAAGAACTCCGAGCCGGCGATGAAGATCCTGATGCGCAACATGGGCATGTGCCTGCACGTCGTGCACAAGCTCCGCGCCGAGGGGATCGACAACGTCCAGATCAACATGGACTGGCAGCACTTGATCATGAACGGCGAGCATCTGCCCGAGTACGCCGCGCTGCTCGCCGCTGAGGGACTGCTCGGCCACCAGCACGCCAACTCCGGCTGGGGAACCTTCGATGACGACAACATGGTCGGCGCGACCGCGTTCATGGAGACACTCGAGCTCGCGCTTGAACTACGGCGCTGCGGCTACGGCGACGGCGGGGAGCGGCTCGGCTTCGACCTGTACCCCTACACCGAGGACCAGGTCGGCGCCGTCCGCCGCTCGGTGATGCAGTGGCGCTTCATCGATGCGGTGGCCGGCCGCATCGATGACGTTGCACTGCGCGAGGCCCAGTCCCGCAAGGACGCGGTGCGCGCCTACGAGATCGTGTACGCCGCGCTCGGCGCAGCGCGCTGACCGCGGCGGCACGGGGCCGGGGATTCGGTGAGGTGAGCCTCGTCCTGGTTGGGCTCGATATCGGGACCACCTCGGTAAAGGGGGTTGCGATCGATGTCGACGGGGTCGTCCTGGCCGTCGCCTACAGCGACTACGCCCTGAGCACGCCGCGGTCAGGATGGGCCGAGCAGGATCCCGAGGACTGATACCGCGCGGCTCAGATGGTCCTGCGCGCCCTGCGCGCCGAGACGGGTGCGCCGCACGCGATCGGGCTCTCGGGCCAGATGCACGGCCTGGTCGCGCTGGACAGTCGCGGGCGTCCGCTGTGCCCGGCGATCCTGTGGAATGACCAGCGCACCGCGCGCGAGTGCGCCGAGATCGAGGAGAGGATCGGGCTGGCGCGGCTGATCGCGCTGACCGGCAACCGGGCGCTGCCCGGCTTCACCGCCCCCAAAGCTGCTGTGGCTGCGCCACCACGAGCCGGAGGTATGGGCCCAGGTGCGGACCGTGATGCTGCCCAAGGACTACGTTCGGTTGCGGCCGCCCGCCCGCCGGTGAGCTGACCCGACTACGAGATGCGGTGAGCGCCCGGGCCCGGCGTCACCACCCTCGCATCCTGGGGGGCAATCGCGCCTCCGGGCAGCAGCCCCAGCACGTGACCGCCGAAACCACCGCCGACGATTCGGGCGCCGATCGCACCGGCACCACGCAGACGTTCGACGGTGGCCTCCACGGCCGGGGTCGAGATCGCGAAGTCGTCGCGCAGGCTTGTGTGGGAGGCGTTGAGGAGCTCCCCCACCCGGGCGAGATCTCCGGCGGCCAGCGCCGCCACGGTCGCCCGCACGCGCTCGTTCTCGGAGACGATGTGGCGGACCCGTGCCGCCAGCGGCTCCGGGAGCTGGTCGGCGTCAGCGAGGCTCGCCTCGCGCAGGCTGTTGATCCCCAGCTCCGCGCAGGCCCGTGCACACTCGGCGCGGCGCTGGTTGTAGCCGCCCTGCACCCTGTCCTGCCCTCCGGCGTTGGCGTGGCGCTCCCCCGAGTCGAGGGTGACGAGCGTGTGGTCGCCGAGCGGGAGCGGGACCGGGGTGACGTCCAAGCTGTCGAAGTCGATCTCCAGCGCGCGGTCGCGCTCGCCGCAGAGGGAGGAGATCTGGTCGAGCAGACCGGTCTGTGCCCCGACCCAATCGTTCTCGACCCGCGAGCAGAGCTTGGCGAGCGTCAGCCGATCGGGCACCTCGGCATCGGCGATCCCGAGCAGCGCGAGGCACAGGGCAACCTCGAGCGCCGCTGATGACGACAGTCCCGAGCCACGCGGCACGGTCCCCTCGATCCGAAGCCGTGCGCCGGTCAGGCGAGCCCCGGCAGCCTGGAGCTCGGCGACGGCACCGCGGGCGAACGCCCGCCAGCCGCGGGCCGGCTGCGGTGCGTCGAGTGCGAACGTATCGCGCCCGTCGAGGTCGACGGCGACGATGTCGATCATCCCCCGCCGACCGGGGTGCGCGGTCACGGTCACGCCCTCGCTGATCGCAAACGGGAGCGCGAGGCCGCGGTTGTAGTCGGTGTGCTCACCGATCAGGTTGACCCGACCGGGAGCGAACGCCGTCACCGGCTCAGCCACGTGGGCCTCCCGCCCCTAGTAGCCTCGAGCGCAGCATGATGGGCGATATTCTCCCCCAGCGAGGTCGAACGGTACCCAGTCGGTGACTCTGCGCTGGGGAATCCTCTCGACCGCGCGGATCAACGACAAGTTCATTGCCGGCTGCGCCGGATCTGACCAGGTCAGCGTCACCGCGGTGGCCAGTCGCGACGCCGCGCGCGCCCGCAGCTATGCCGACGAGCATGGGATCAAGCGTGCTCACGGCAGCTACGAGGCACTGCTCGCCGATCCCGAGGTCGACGCGGTCTACATCTCCTTGCCCAACGCATTGCACCTGGACTGGACCCGGCGCGCGCTGCAGGCCGGCAAGCACGTGCTCTGCGAGAAGCCCCTGTCGCGCCGCCGGAACGACGTCGCGGCCGCGTTCAATCTCGCCGAGCAGCAGAACCTGATCCTGTCCGAGGCGTTCATGTACCGCCACAACCCGCAGACCGAGCGCCTCGTGACTCTGGTCGCGGACGGCGCCATCGGGCGGCTGAGGCTGATCCGGGCCGCGTTCGGCTTCTCGCTGAGCGACGGCGGTGACGTGCGCATGAGCACCGCACTGGAGGGAGGCGCGCTGATGGACGTCGGCTGCTACTGCGTCAACGCCGTTCGCCTGCTCGCGGGCGAACCCGCGCGCGTCACCGGTCAGCAGGTGCTCGGCGGTGACGGCGTGGACGTCGCCTTCGTCGGCACGCTGGCCCTTCCCCACGATGTGACCGCGCACTTCGACGCCGGCTTCGTGTTCGCGCCCCGGTCGGCTCTGGAGGTGGTCGGCGAGACGGGGTCCCTGATCCTGGCCGACCCGTGGCACTGCGGTACGCCGGGGATCGAACTGCATACCGCGGAGGGGGTCCAGGTGATCACCGTCCCTGCCGCTGATTCCTACCGTCTCGAGGCCGAGGACATCGCCGCCGCAGCGGCCGGAGAGCGCGAGCCGCGACTCGGCCGCGCTGACGCCATCGGGCAGGCGGCGACGATCGAGGCGCTCTACGCGTCGGCCGCCGCGGGAGGCACGGAGGTGGACCGCGATGGATAACGAGCTGCAGCGCCGGCTGGCCTCCAACGAGGCGGTCTTTCGCGAGGTCAACGAGGGGATCCAGCGCGGTCAGTGGCCCGGAGAACAGTCCGAGCCGGTGCGCTTTCGGTGCGAATGCGCGCGGCTGGGCTGCAACCTACTGGTCGAGCTGACGCTGTCCGCCTACGAGGACATCCGCTCCCACCCGCGGCGGTTCATGATGATCGACGGCCATCAGGTCCCGGAACTCGAACGCGTCGTCGAACGCCGCGAGGGTCTGGTGGTCGTCGAGAAGCTCGACGAGGCCGGAGAAGTCGCCGAGGCGCGGGACCCGCGGGACTGAGGCCGCGCGTCAGGCGGGGCGCCGGGCACGACGGTCCACGCGGCAACCACGCTGCTCGGCGGGACGTCCGGCGCTACCGCCGCGCATCTCCGTCGGGAGGCCGCCGATCGACGCCGAGGGCGTGGACTGCCTGCGCTCGGCGTGGACAAGCGCAAAGCGCATCCTTACCTCGGTGCCACCCCCGGCTCGGGGCACGACGGCCATCTCGTCGCTGACCTGGGAGATGAGCGCGAGGCCGAGGCCGAGACCGGGGCGGTCCGTGCGCGGCTCCAGGCCGCAGCCGTCGTCCCCGACGAGCACCCAGAGCTCGTCGCAGACCAGCGCCGCCGTCACGTGGACCTCGCCGGCACCGTCGCGGTAGGCGTGCAGCACCGCGTTGGTCATCGCCTCGGAGACGGCGAGGCGAACGGCCTCGACCTGGCGGTGATCGGCGCCGGTCCCGGCGGCGAAGGCGGTCAGCGCGTGGCGGGCGGCCGCCACAGACGCCGGGTCCGCCGGATACGTGACCGTCATCGTGTTTCCGTCGTACTGCATACCGGTTCTTTACCCGATCGCGCCCGAGCCTACGCCTCAGGGCGGCGGACGGGCGCCCCCGGTCTTGTTCTCGTGGTGTCTGGGACTGCAGGCCACGGTCCCGAAACCGGATATCCGTCCCCGCGAGCGTTCGGGTAGCCTCGCCGGATGAGTGGACCCGGCGTGAGCGAGCGACGCGCGGCGCTGGTCACGGGCGCAGCCAGCGGGATCGGCCGCGCGGTGAGCGAGCGGCTGTCGGCCGACGGCTATGACGTGCTGGCGGTCGATCTCGAGCCTGATCGGGATGGTCCCGGAGTCTCCCATCGCGCCGATCTCACCGACCCGTCGGCCAACGTCGCCGCCGTCCGTGCCGCGACCGAGCGGTTCGGCCGGCTGGACCTCGTCGTCCCCAACGCCGGCGTCCAGCACGTCGCGCCGATCGAGGAGTTCCCCGGCGAGCGGTGGGACACGATCATCGCGCTGTTGCTGACCAGTCCGTTCGTGCTCGCCAAGCACGCCTGGCCGGCGCTGCGCGCCGCGGGGACGGGTCGATTCGTGGTCATCGCCTCCGCGCACGCGTTGGTCGCCTCGCCCTACAAAGCGGCCTACGTGGCGGCCAAGCACGGCGTCCTCGGCCTCGTCAAGACGCTTGCCCTGGAGGGGGCCGAGCACGGCATCACCGCGACCGCCGTCTGCCCGGGATATGTGCGCACGCCGCTGGTGGAGAAGCAGATCGCCGATCAGGCCCAGGTGCACGACCTCCCCGAGGATGAGGTGCTCGAGTCCGTGATCCTCGCGCCCCACGCGGTCAAATCCCTGATCGAGCCCGCCGAGGTGGCCGGGGTCGTCGCCTTCCTGGCCGGACCCGAGGGCCGTGCCTTCACCGGCGTGCCGGTGATCATGGACCAGGGCTGGACCGCCCGCTGAGCAGGTTCGCCTGCGCTCGGTACCGCCGCCCTGCCGAGCCAACCTTGCCACGATCTTGTCAAGGTTGAGCTACCATCCGCCGGAATGCGTGACTACCTCACCGCGGTGCACGAGCGCACGGTCGTCTTCGACGGCGGCATGGGCGCAACGCTGGAGCAGTTCGACCTCAGCCTCGAGAACGACTATCGCCTACCCGGCCGCTGCCACGAGGCGCTGATCCTCAACCGGCCCGATGTGATCGAGGACCTCCACACGGCGATGCTCGACGCGGGCGCCGAGGTGCTGGAGACCGACACCTTCCAGGGCTCCCGGCTGAAGCTGTCGGAGTGGGGCCTGGAGGACCACACGCACGAGATCAACCTGAAGGCGGCCCAGATCGCCCGGCGCGCCGCCGGCGAGCGCGGGTTCGTGGCCGGCTCGATCGGCCCCACCGGTTTTCTGCCCGCCAGCGACGACCCCACGCTCGGCCAGATCAGCTTCCGCGAGCTGGTCACCGTGTTCACCGAGCAGGCCAACGGCTTGATCGAGGGCGGCGCCGACCTGATCATCATCGAGACCGCGCAGGACATCCTCGAGGTCAAGGCGGCGATCTTCGGTGCGCGCGAGGCATCCAAGCAGCAGAACCGCCGGGTGCCGATCCAGTGCAGCGTGTCGCTGCTGCCCAACGGCGGCAAGATGCTGCTCGGCACCGACATCAGCGCCGTGCTGGCCACCCTCGAGGGCCTCGAGGTCGACGTCATCGGGCTCAACTGCTCGACCGGGCCCGAGGACATGCGCGACGCGATCCGCTTCCTGGGCGAGACCAGCTCGGTCCCGGTGCACTGCATCCCCAATGCCGGACTGCCGCTGCAGGGCCCCAACGGCGAGACCATCTTCCCCGAGAAGCCCGAACCGCTGGCCGCCACGCTGGGCGAGTTCGTCGACCGGTACGGCGTCTCGATCGTCGGCGGCTGCTGCGGGACGACCCCGGACCACATCCGCGCGATCGCCGACCGCGTCAAGGCCGCAACGCCGCGGCCGCGGCCCGCCCGCCGTCCGGCCCACGTCAGCTCGATGATCGCCGCCACCGCACTGGCTCAGGACCCAAGCCCGACAATCGTCGGTGAGCGGGTCAACTCGCAGGGCTCACGCCGGGCCAAGGAGATGCTGCTCGCCGATGACTACGACGGTCTGCTGATCGTCGCCGAGGATCAGGTCACCGGTGGCGCCCACGTGCTGGACATCTGCGTGGCCCTGACCGAGCGCCAGGACGAGGGTGACCAGATGGCCGAGGTGGTCAAGCGGATCTCGCTCAGCCAACCCGCGCCGATCCAGGTCGACTCAACCGAGCCCGAGGTGATCGAGGCGGCGCTGGAGGCGATCCCCGGCCGGGCGATCGTCAACTCCGTCAACCTCGAGGCCGGACGCGACAAGCTCGATCGCGTTGTCCCGCTCGCCCGTGCCCACGGCGCCGCGCTGATCGCCCTGACCATCGACGAGGTCGGGATGGCCAAGACCGCCCAGCGAAAGCTCGAGGTCGCCCGGCGGATCCACGGGCTGTGCTGTGACGAGCACGGGCTGGACGCCGAGGCTCTGATCTTCGACTGCCTGACCTTCACACTGACCACCGGTGACCCCGAATGGCGCCCGAGCGCGGTGGCCACGATCGAGGGGATCCGGGCGATCAAGGCCGAGCTGCCCGGCGTCAAGACCTCGCTCGGGGTCTCCAACGTCAGCTTCGGCGTCGGCGTCCCGGCCCGGTCGGTGCTCAACAGCGTCTTCCTGCACCACTGCGTGGAGGCGGGCCTGGATCTGGCGATGGTCAACCCCAACCACATCACCCCCTACGGCGAGATCCCCGATGCCGAGCGCCAACTCGCCGACGATCTCGTGTTCGACCGCCGTGAGGACGCACTGGAGCAGTTCATCGCCCACTTCGAGTCCAAGGGGCTCGAGCCTGACGAGGGCCCCGGAAAGGCCGATCCGACCGAGGGCATGGAGCCCGAGGAGGCGCTGCACTTCCACATCCTGCGCCGCAAGAAGGAGGGTGTCGAGAGCTGGATCGATGCCTGCAACGAGAAGCTCGGCGCCGTTCCCACCCTCAACACCGTGCTGCTGCCCGCGATGAAGGAGGTGGGTGACAAGTTCGGAGCCGGCGAGCTGATCCTCCCCTTCGTGCTGCAGTCCGCCGAGGTGATGAAGCGCGCCGTCGCCCGGCTCGAGCTCTACCTGGACAAGCTCGAGGGCTACACCAAGGGGACGGTGGTGATCGCCACCGTGTTCGGCGACGTGCACGACATCGGCAAGTCGCTGGTCAACACGATCCTCACCAACAACGGCTACACGGTCATCGACCTCGGCAAGCAGGTGCCGATCTCGACGATCATCGACGCCGCCGTCGAGCACGACGCAACCGCGATCGGCCTCTCCGCGCTGCTGGTCTCGACCTCCAAGCAGATGCCCGCGTGCGTGCAGGAGCTGCACCAGCGCGAGCTCGGATTCCCGGTGCTGATCGGCGGGGCGGCGATCAACCGCAAGTTCGGTCACCGCATCCTCTATCCGAACGGCACCGAGGGCGACGACGTCTATGCGCCCGGCGTTTTCTATTGCAAGGACGCCTTCGAGGGACTGGCCAAGATGGATCAGCTGATCGACGCCGACGCCCGCCAGGCGCTGGTCAGCAAGACCCGTGAGGCGGCCAAGACCCTGCGCGAGCAGCCCGCGGCCGAGCCCGACGACGCGCCGGCGACCACCGACGCCACGGTCCGCAGTGCCGCCAAGACCGACCTCGCCATTCCCGAGCCGCCCTTCTGGGGCGTACGCGAGCTCGACGTGCCGCTCGAGGAGGTCTATCCCCACCTCGACACCCACGTGCTCTTCAAACTGCACTGGGGCGGCCGCGGCGTCAAGGGCGATGACTGGACGGCGCTGCTGCGCAACGACTTCCAGCCCCGCCTCGAGCGGATGTGGCGCGATCAGGACTACCTGCGCCCCCGCGCGGTGGTCGGCTACTTCCCGTGCAACTCCGACGGCAACGAGCTGATCGTGTGGGACCCCGAGGACTTCGACCCCGCCCAGCCCCGCGAGCTCGAGCGGCTCGTGTTTCCGCGTCAGCCTCGCCACGACCGGATCTGCCTGGCCGACTTCTATCGCCCGCTGAGTCGGACCCACCCACCCCAGACCGACGTCGTCGCCCTCCAGGCGGTCACGGCCGGTCAGGAGGTCACCGAGCTGATGGCCTCGCTGGAGGCGGAGGGCGAATTCGCCGAGCAGCTGTTCGTACACGGCCTCGGTGTGCAGACCGCCGAGGGCCTGGCCGAGTGGATGCACGCGCGGATTCGCTCAGACCTCGGGGTCGCGCCCACCCAGGGGCGCCGTTACTCCTGGGGCTATCCCTCCTGCCCCGAGCAGTCCGAGCTGAGCAAGGTCTTCCGCTTGCTCAACGCGCCGTCGATCGGCCTGCGGCTGTCTGACGGGTTCGCGGTCGAGCCCGAACAATCGACGCTGGCGATCGTCGCCCACCATCCCCAAGCCGTCTACTTCGGCATGCGCAACGGCACGCTGCCCCGCAACGAGCGCCAGGCCAGCGACGAGCTGATCGCCGGAACCGATAAGGACCCGACCCGGCTCGGCGCTCTGCCCGACGCCGATCCGACCGGCGCTCCGGACAACGGCCTCGCCGGCTCATCCGAGGACGAGCCGGCGATGGCCGGCGCTTAGCCCTCGGCTTTGAGCCCGGTGCCGCGCCGGGTACCGCTCCGCGACCGGGCCGGCAGCTTGACCGGAGCAGCATGCATCGCGCGCAACCGCACCTCGCGCCAGGACATGCCCTCCTTGACCAGCGCCGGAGCTCCCATCAGCAGCGCGGTCACCACCTCAACCGCCTGGAGGATCACGCCGTAGGCGACGCCGGTGCCGAGTCCGACGTGCCATCCGGCATGCAGGACGGTCGCGCAGGCCGCCTGGAAGACGCCCAGGTTGGCGGGCGTGGCCGGCAGCACCGCGGTGATGTTGACCGCGAACAGCACGGCGGCGGCCCCGGCCATCCCAGCCTGCTGATCAAGCCCGAGCGCCACGAGCAGGAAATAGCACGACAGCCACTGCAGCGCCCAGGCCGCGAACTGCGCCAGCGCGGCGGTGGCCCCGAGCCGCGGCTGACCGAATACGGCCAAACCGGCGCGCACCCGGGTCATCGCCCCACGGATCTGGGCGATGACGGCGTGCAGGCGCCCGAGACGCGATCCGGCGGCGCCATGGCGCAGCACGACCGGCGCGAGCAGCACGAGAACGAGCAGCGCCAGGGGCGCGATGGCGGCAATCAGCAGCGCGTTCTGGTGACCACTGAACAGGTTGACCGACGAGAACATCACGGTGCCGAGCACGGCCAGGGCGGCGATGTTGAGCAGGGTCTGGGAGACGAGCGTGCCGAGCACGACCGGCAGGTTCTCGCGCGCACGGCCGGTGCGTCGGGCGACGACGAGCGCGCGCGAGGGTTCGCCCAGCCGCGCCGGCAGTGTGGAGGACATCAGCACCCCGATGAAGGTCCCCTGCATGGCGTCGGCGAGCCTGACCCGGGCGTCGGGCAGAGCGGCCTGGAGGATCGCGTGCCAGGAGAACGCGCGCATCACCATCGCGCCGCACATGAGCGCCAGGCCGAGCAGGACGTAGCTCGGGCTGGAGTTGATCAGCGCGCTGGTGATGTTGTCCAGGCCGATCTTGTTCAGCGCCAGCACGGCGAGCAGAATGCCTCCGAGCGAGATCGCGGCCAGCCCGACCCGGCGGGCGATCGCCACCGCGGGATGGTGGCGGCGGTCAGTCGGGATCGGCTCGAGGCTCGGCAGCCGACGGGCGGGGACGTGGGGCTTGAGATCGGCCGAGCGGACCCCGATCCGGACCGCACCACGCTGCCACACCCCGTCGGGCGCCGGCACCGCGATCGCGTCCTGGTAGGCCTCCATCACCTCGGCGGCAACGTGGGGCCAGGCGAAGCGCTCGACCTCGCGGGCCGCGTTGCGGGCCATCGCCGCTCGCCGTTCGGGCTCCTCCCACAGGTCGCGCAGCGCTTCGGCCAGAGCCTGCGCGTCGCCACGGGGCACGAGCACTCCGTCGACGCCGTCGCGGACCACGTCGCGGTAGCCGGCGATGTCCGAGGCGACCACCGGCGTCCCGGCCGCGAACGCCTCGGTGAGCACCATCCCGAAGCTCTCGCCACCCAGCGAGGGTGCACAGAGAACGTCGGCGCGGGCGAGTTCGGCGCGCTTGTCCTCGTCACTGACCTTGCCGAGCATCCGGATGCCCCGATCGTCGAACAGCATCGGACCGAGATCCTCGGGGCTGGGGCCGATCACCGTCAGCTCGGTGGGAATGTGATCGCGCAGGGCCTCGAAGGCTCGCAGCAGCAGCGGCAGCCCCTTTCGCTCAACGGATTGCCCGACGAACACGATCTTCAGGTGGTCGACCGGTGACGGGCGCTCGGAGCGCTCGAGCGCGGCCGCGTCGGTGTGCACACCGTTGGGGATCACGCGATAGTGACCGCCGAAGAAGCGTCGGCCGGTCCAGGCCGCTGCCTCCGACACGGCGATCCGCACGTGCAGGCGGTTGAGAACCCGGCGGGCGCCGATCAGGTTGGCGATCCCGTTGGAGATCCGGTTCTCGGAGAAGGAGTGGAAGGTGCCGACCAGCGGCAGGCGGGTCGCATCGGTCGCGACCCAGCCGGCCAGCGGGGCGACAGGCTCGTGGACGTGGACGACGTCGTAGCCGCCGGTGCGCAGCTCGTGATGCAGGGCCGCGACGGATGCCGGGGTGCAGACGAGGTTGGACACCGCGCCGTTGGCCTTGAGGCCGACGGTGCGACCGAGCGGCACCAGGTAGTCGGGCGCCGGCAGCGCCTGCGGCCGTGCGCCGCGGTGCAGCACGGCGGACAGCGTGTCGGGCGGGTCATACGGGGCCAGCACGCGGACGTGATGGCCATCGGAGATGAACTGCTCGGCCAGAGCCTCGATGTGGCGTGTCACCCCGCCGGGATACGTCCACGAGTACGGCGAGACGACGGCGATCCGCATCCGATCCACTTTACCCTCTACCCCGGCTCTCCGACAGGGTTTCGGGGCGGGTTTCCTGGTCGCCTATCATCGATCGGACGATGCCCTCTCGGCACTTCGTGAAATACACCTTTTTGCAGGTAGATCCCGCCTGGCGCCGGCTCGACGCCGAACAGCGCGCGGCGGACAAGCGCGAGTTCGCCGCCGCGTGCGAGGACTTCGCCGACGGCCACCTGCTGCGGACCTTCTCCCTGGTGGGCACCCGCGGGGATGCGGACCTGCTGCTGCTCAGCCAGGCCCAGAACCTCGACCGGATCCATGAATTCCATGTCGTGCTGGCTCAGAGCGGGTTGATGAAGTGGTGCACGGCGCCGTATTCGCTGCTGGCAATGACCAAGCCGTCGGAGTACTCCGACGAGTCTCGTCTTGAGGTTCGCCCTGGGCATAGCAAGTACCTCTTCGTGTACCCGTTCGTCAAGACCCGCGCCTGGTACGCGTTGCCCGCCGATGAGCGCTGGCGCATCATGCAGGAGCACATCAAGGTGGGACGCGAGTTCCCGTCTGTGGACCTCAACACCAGCTACTCCTTCGGCCTGGACGACCAGGAGTTCGTGGTCGCGTTCGAGACCGACGAGCCCAGCGACTTCCTGGATCTCGTTCAGCGCCTGCGCACGACGGAGTCCAGCGCCTACACCCTGCGCGACACACCCACGTTCACCTGCATCGCCTGTTCTGTGGAGCGCGCGCTCGGCTCGCTGGACGGCGACGCGCTGTCGCTGACCGCCTGATCGGCCGGCGGTGGCGCAGCCCCGCCCGCCGCGGCCCGTGACCGGTCCCCGGCGTCACCCGGACCTTGACCTGCTGCGCAGCTCAGATCCCGTTCTCGGGCGGCTGATCGAGTCCATCGGCCCCGATGCGGTGGCCGATCCGCGGCGCGGCTATCCGCGCGAGCACTACGCGGGCCTGCTGCGCGCAATCCTCGGCCAGCAGGTCTCGGTGCGCGCCGCGACGGCGATGCACGAGCGCCTACTTGCCCACTACGGCGGCCGCGCGCCAACCCCGGCTGAGGTGCTCACCGAGGATCCGGAGACCCTGCGCGCGGCGGGTGGACTGTCACGGGCCAAGCTCGCATCGCTGCGCTCGCTGGCCGAGCACGTGGTCGACGGCCGCCTTGACCTCGGCAGCCTGGAGGTTCTCGATGACGAGCAGGTGCTCGCCGCGCTGACCGCGATCCGGGGCATCGGCCCATGGACCGCGCAGATCTTCCTGATGCTCGGACTTGAGCGCCCGGACGTCGTGCCCCCCGGAGACCTCGGGGTCCGCCGAGCCCTGATGATCGCCGACGGCCGGTCGCGGTTGCCCGACCCCGTCGACGTACTGGCCCGGGCCGAGGTCTGGCGCCCGCAGCGAACCCTCGCCTGCCGGGTGCTCTGGGCCTCGGTCGCCGTCCGGCCGCTCTGACCGACGAGCAGCAGCCAGAATCCTGGCCGCTTAGCTCTCCGTCGCCCTGCGGTCATTCGAGGCCGGCCGCACGCCGACCGGCGCCGCTCAGACTGCGGAGACCTCTTCCTCGTCGGCAACTCGGAACGAGGATCCGCAACCGCACGCGGCGACCACGTTGGGGTTCTCGACCTTGAAGCCGGCCCCCTGGAGCTCGTCCACGAAATCGATGATCGAGCCGCTCACGTAGGGCAGGCTCGGAGTATCGACCAGCAGCCGGATTCCCTTGTCCTCGAATACCTCGTCACCGTCGCGCGTCTCATCGAACGCGAGTGCATACTGGAAGCCCGAGCATCCGCCGCCCCTGACCCCGACGCGCAGTCCCGCGGTGGCGGCGACGGCGTCCTGGGTCGCGAGGAACTCGCGGACCTTCTCCGCTCCCCTGTCAGTGAGAGTAATCATTACTTTCGGAAGTATAGCGGTGAGACCTCGGTACCCTTGAGAACATGTCAGCTACTCCCGAGGAGCTGCGGACGCGGATCGAAGCCGGGATTCCCGGCGCGACTGCACGCGTCACCGGCGACGGTCATCACTTCGACGCGGTCATCACCGCGTCGGCCTTCGCCGGCCTGTCCCGGATCGCCCAGCACCGGCTCGTCTACGACGTGTTCGGGCAAGAACTGGGCGACCGGATCCACGCACTCTCGATTCAAACCCGACCGTCAGAGGAGGCCACGTCATGAGTGACACCGCCACCAACCCGATGCGCGACGCCATCCAGGAGGCGATCACCGAGAACCCGGTGATCCTGTTCATGAAGGGCACGCCGGAGGCTCCGGCCTGTGGCTTCTCGGCCCGGACGGTGTCGATCCTGCAGACCATCGGGACGCAGTTCGCCGCCGTCGACATCCTGCCCGACCCGCGCATCCGCGCCGAGCTTTCGGCGATCTCGGACTGGCCGACCATCCCGCAGCTGTTCGTCGCCGGCGAGCTGGTCGGCGGCTGCGACATCATCTCCGAGATGTATGAGTCCGGGGAGCTCGCGCAGACGCTCGGGGTCGAGGACGTGCCGGGCGCACCGGCGCCGGAGCCCAAGCCCGACCCAGCAGCCGTTCAGTCGGCGCCGCTCTCGATCGAGAATCGTCTCTAGCCGGCCACGATCGACCCGGATCCCGCAGGTCGCGGGTGCGCGGCGCATCCTGACCCAAGCTCGGCTAACCGGGCTCGGTTAGCCCTCGCGCCGGAAGGCGAGATGCTCGCGGATGCGCCGCGAGTCGCAGATCACCTCGCCGTCAACGATCAGCAGCGGCACCCGCCGCTGGCCGCTGAGCGCCTCGACCTCGGGGCGCTCAGACCGGCGCTGGCCGACGACCACCGTCTCGTGGGTGATCCCCTCGCGCCGCAGCGCACGGGCGATAGTGCCGCACGGGCACAGCCAATCGGTCGGCGTCGAACAGCGGTACAGCGTCGCCACGGGGCTCAGACGTTAGAGACCGGCGCGCCGAAGCGCCCCTCCGGCGAGCCGCAGCGCGACCGGCTGGCGCGCACCCACGGCCGGCACCCGGTCACCGTCAAGCTCGCGGTACCAGGTGACGGTCTCCTCCAGGCAGTCCTCGTGCGGAGACGGCCGCCACCCCAGCTCCCGCCTGGCCTTGCGGTTGACGAAGGCCCAGTTCAGCGACGCTGAGCGAATCTCGGCCGCGCTCGGAACGTCCCCCACCGGGGCAAGCGCCCGGGCCGCACGTAGGGCCAGCGCGGCGGCCAGGGGCAGCCGAACGGCCGGTGGGTCGATGCCCGACAGCCGGGCGAGGTCGGCGAACAGCCGGTCCAGGGTGAAGTTGCGATTGCCGAGGATGTAGCGTTCCCCGACGCGCCCGCGGACGTCGGCCAGCAGGTGCCCCCGAGCGACGTCCTGCACGCCGACGACGTTGATCGTCCCGTTGACGTAGGCGGGAATCTGGCGCAGCATGAAACGGCGCACGATCGACGTGCTGTCATGCGGGCGCGCCGGTATAACGCCGGCCCCGAAGGTGTGCGCCGGGTTGACGATCACCAGGGGCAGACCGCGAGCGATCAGCCGCAGCGCCGCGACCTCGGCCTCGTGCGCGGCGTCCAGATACGCGATCCGGTGGCCACCGGCCTCCCACGGACGTGTCTCATCGGCGCTCTGACCCGGCGGCGCCGGGCCGATCGCGGCCACCGAGGACGTGAACACGGCACGTTCGACGCCGGCGCGCAGCGCCTCCTCGAGCACGATCCGGGTCCCCTCGACGTTGACCGCGAAGATGCGTTCCCGGGTGGCGTTGAGCTCGGCCATCCCGGCGACGTGAAACACCCTTCCGATCCCGCGCATCGCGCGCCGAACCGCGCGCCGGTCCAGCACGTCGGCCCGCACGGTGCGCACCCCGAGCGCGGCGAGATCCGTGGTGCGGGAGTGCTCGCGGACGGTCGCGGTGACATCGTCCCCGCGGGCGACCAGCTGGCGCACGACGTGGCCGCCCATGAACCCGGTTGCACCTGTGACAAGCGTTCGCGCCACCGCGGCGCCGAGTGTACGGTCCCGGCGGCCACTGGTAGGGTCACGCGCTCATGGGGGTCGCCATCGTCTCGGACACCTGTCACTACCTCCCGCGGGAGACCCTCAGCGCCGAGGGCATCCATGAGGTCAGCCTGTACGTGCGCTGGCCCGAGGGCGTGCAGCGCGAGAGCGACATCCTCGACTATGACGCGTACTACCGCCGGCTCGGGATCGAGGCACAGCTGCCGACGACGTCGCAGCCGTCGATCGGAGACTTCCTGGCCGTCTACGAGCCGCTGCTGGACGCGGGTCACGAGATCGTCTCGATTCACCTCGCCAGCGGGATGTCGGGCACGGTGCGATCGGCCGAGCAGGCCCGCGAGCAGCTCGGCGAGCGCGCGGGCTCGGTG
>JALYTU010000200.1 GCA_030854125.1 Actinomycetota bacterium
GTGCCGTCGTCGGGCGTTTGCAGTCCGCAGATGAGCTCGAGCAGGGTCGTCTTGCCCGAGCCGCTCGGACCGACCACAGTGATGATTTCGCCTGGCGCTGCGTGCAGCGACACGCCGGCCAGCGCCGGCACGTGCCCCCGGCGCCCGGCAAAGGTTCGGCTCACGAGCTCAACGTGGACACCGCGGGTGCCGTCACGCCCGCGAGGCTCCACTGACGGAGCCACCATCATCACCTCGTCACGCTCCCTTCGCGGGCATTACCCCACAGGTTCGAAGGGTCAGCGCCGGATCGGGGCGCTATCTCAGCCGGCCTCCGCCAGCCCCCCTGGGTTGTCAATGCGACCCAGATGCTAACGCGACCGGCGACGGCGACGGCGCGGTGAGATAACGTGCCGCCGATGCGTCATGCGACCGGGGTCCGCTGGTTACGCTGCGTGGCGCTGTGCACCGGGGTGTGCATGACCGCCCTGTTCGCCGCCACCGGCCCGGCCCCGGCCGCTGCCCGTCACACGCCGGCCGCCGTGCAACGGCTGCCCCGGCTGGGCACTGCGATGGGGATCCTGCCCCGCCTCGGGACTCCCGAGGTCGCCACCGGCCAGAACATCCCCGTCGTCTACCACGGCGGTCGGGTCATGCGCGACGTGACCATCCACACGGTCTTCTGGGCGCCCCCCGGCTACCACTTCGACGGATCCCCGGGGGCGGGTGCGGCCGGCTATGAGGCGATGGTCAAGCAGTTTGTCTCCGACGTCGCCCACGACTCGGCAGCTCCCACGGGCATCTTCTCGACGCTGACCCAGTACCACGACGGCGCCGGGGCGGGCGCGACCGCCGTTCACTACGACCCGGCGGTGGATTCGGTCGACCTCACCGCGCCCTACCCCGCCCCGAGAAAGCAGTGCGCGTCCCCCTCGAGCGTGGCCACATGCGTCACCGATGTGCAGATCCAGACCGCGCTGGATCAGCTCATCGCCACGTCGGCTCCGAGCGCCCGCGGGCTGGGCAACCTGTGGTTCGTCCTGCTTCCCCCCGACGTCGACAGCTGCATCAGCGCCGGATCGTGCGCGACTAACGCGTTCGCCGGCTACCACTCGCTGTTCGACCTCGGCCACGGGCCGACGGTGTATGCGCCGATTCCCGATCCCCTCGTCGAGCTGACGCCCGGCCCGGGCTCAGATCCCCAGGGCAATCCCGAGGCTGAATCGACCCTGCAAACGATCGCTCACGAGTATCACGAAGCGGTGACTGATCCATACGGGACCGCCTGGCTGGACCCCAACGGCTTCGAGACCGGGGACAAATGCGAGAACGGGCCCCAGCAGAGCACCCCACTGGGGTACGCGCCGGACGGATCGCCCTACAACCAGATCATCAACGGTCATCAGTACCTGCTGCCCGACATGTGGTCAAACGCCGCCCGCGGCTGTGTGCAGAGCTCATCGGCGACCGGCTCACCACTGCCGCTGCACACGGTCGCACTGCGGCAGTTCAGCCCGCTGGTCAGCGGACACCTGGGCGAGCCGCGGCGGGTGCCGGTCACGGTCACGCTCGTGCGGGGACAGGATCCGATCGCGATCGGGCGCACGACCTCGCGTGCCGATGGCTCGTGGGGGCCGGTGGCTCTGCGCGGTCGGAACGGGACGCTGCACGCGCCCGGCGATGACCACGACGTTGTGCTGGTCAGCTACGGCTCCGGTCACGGCGCCCCCACCCCCGAGCTGATCGCCACCGGTAACGGTGGCAACCCGTTCACCCAGTCGGGCACGACCGGCTGGTACATCCTCGATCACTTCGCGGCGGTCGAGCCTCACGGGGTCGCGCTGGGGCCGTGCTCGCAGGTCGGCGTGCTGTCGCTGCGCGTCGGCGCGTCGCTCGCTCCGTCCCCGGTCCCGCTGTGCAGCACCGAAACCGACATTGCGATCGTGCGAACCGCCCGGATCGGGCTGGGCACGAACGTCGGCCTGACCAGCTCGGACAACCGCGCGGTCAGCCTCTCAGAACCCAACGGCGCGCTCGTCTCGCTATCGGTGGCGCTGGGCGAGCCCGGCGCATTGCCTGCCCCTACCGGGCAGTCGGGAGCGCTGGCGACAGGATTTCCGAGCTGCACCGCCTTTTTGCGCATCCGCTCGGTGCGCTGCACCGGTCTGGTGCCCGGTGAGCAATACCGGATCGCCGCCCGGACAGCCCGCGCCGGCAAGGACGGGACCCTGTTCGCTGGGGCTCTGGCCCTGAGCGGCGGGCGAGCGCTGACGCTGGTCAATGCGGCCGGCCGCCGATTGACGACTCTGCACGTCGCCCGTCTGCGCGTGGACCTGATCGGCTCGCAGACCGTGATCGCCGCTGGTGCCTGCCAGCCCGGAGATTTCTACGGACGCCCGCTGACCCACGCTCCGACCGCGAGCACGGTTGGCATTGGTCCCGGCGGTGGCGGCACCGCGTGCCCGGACAGTGGCCAGGCCAAGGGCCTGTCCACGACCGACATCGCCGTGACCGACGATCGCAGCGGCGGTCAGACGGTGACCCAGGTGCCGACGATCGCCTCGACGGCCCCGCAGCAGGACGACACGCTGTACGGCCGCTTCATCGCCTCGGCGCAGTCCAGCCTGCCCGGCGCTCACGGATCGACCGCGGCCGCCGGCACGCCGATCGCGCTGAGCATCCGTCCCGCCGGATCACAGCGCCGGGTCTTTCACGCCGCCAACGTCGACACCAGGCACGGGGTGTCGGTCCCGGCTTTGGCGCCGGGCACCTATACCGCGACCTGGGTCCTGCACGACGCCAACCGCGACACTCGCACGACGACCACCCGTTTCACCGAGCAGTGACGCGTCTCGGCGCGGGCGCCGGCGCTCAGACCGACTGACAGCGTCAGGCCGAAACGGCGGTGGAGAGGACGCGCACGAAGTCCTCGAGCTGATCGGTGCGCCAGCACTCGAAGGCTTGGCAGTGCTGCTCGTAGGCCGAGATCACCGAGTCGCCGTAGTTCCAGTACAGCCGCGGCTCGGGGTTGAGCCAGAAGGTCCGCCCGGCCCGCGCAGTGATGGCGGCGAATACGTCGTCGCGGGGAGGCCGCCCGTTGGTGCGGGCATCGCCGAGCACGATCACCGTCGCTCGGGGGTGCAGCTCGTCCTCGATCAGGGCCAGGAACTCGGTCCACACCCGCCCGTAGTCGGTGTAGCCCGAGATGTCGGCCACGCCGGCGTCCTTGGAAACCGCCTCGGTGGCCGCGCGGAAGTCGCGCTCGCGCTCGAACACCTCGGTCACCTCCGAGATCCGCTCGATGAACACGAACGAGCGCAGCTTGCGGAATGAGTCGTGCAGCGCGTGCAGCACCGAGAGGAAGAACGTGCTCGCGCTGGTCACCGAGGTCGAGACGTCGCAGAGGACGAAGATCTCGGGTCGTCGCGGCCGGCGCGGACGGTACTTGAGCTCGATCGGCACGCCGCCGGTCTGCAGCGAGGCGCGCATCGTGCGCCGGACGTCGACGTGGGCGTGATGCCGGCGACCCTTGAGCTCCTGGCCCTGGCTGGCCAGCCGCCGCTTGAGCTGGGCGACGACCCGGTGCACGCTGGCGAGATCCTGGATCGGCCCGCTGGGCAGCGCCCGGTCCAGCTCGGTGAGCGGCCGCTTGGGTGGCAGGCTTGCGGTGCGCTCGATCATGCCCCGCTCCAGCTCGCGCCGCAGCTGCTGCTCGAAGCGGCGCAGCTGGTCGCGGGGGACGCCCTCGCGACGTGGGTCATCGGCCGGCAGGTCGGGCTGGGGCTCAGAGCGCAGCCCGAGCGCCCGGCGGATGCGCTGCACGTCGACCCCGAGCACGCCGGAGCCCTCGCCCCGGCCGAAGGCGGCGATCGCCAGTCCGGCGAGGTCGCGCAGCGCGGCCTCCGAGCCATCCTGCAGCGCGGCGGCGATCTGGCGGCGCAGCTCGTCGAGGTCGACGTCCAGGCCCTGGGCGTTGCCGGCCGCTCCCTCGCTGATCTCGTTGCGTGACGCCTCCGCTTCGGCCGCCCGGAAGAAGAAGCGCTCGAACACGAGCGCGAAGATGCGCGCGTCGTCAGGGGATTTGGCCAGCGTCGCCGAGAGCGCGCCGCGGAAGTTCTCCTGATCGGTCCACGCGATCTCCTCCAGGGCGGCGAACGCGTCCAGCAGCTCTGAGGTGCCGACCGCCATCCCCTCGTCGCGCAGCTCCTCGGCGAACGCGAGCAGATGCCCGGGCAAGCCGCCGGGTCCCCGATCGGGGATCCGCGCGTAGAGCCTGCCGGAGGGCGGCGTACTGGCCACCGGCGCTCAGGCCGCGGCGTCTTGGCCGGGTGCGCTCTGGAGCTTGACCCCGACGCGAGCCGCGACGGTGTCCAGGTCGGTGCGGTGCTTGACGATCACGCTCATTGTCTGGCGGAAGGTCTCGGCGTCGATCTCGGTCGCCCCGAGCAGGATCAGGGCGCGCGCCCAGTCGATCGACTCGGCGATGCTCGGCGGCTTCTTGAGGTCCAGGTCCCGGACCTGCTGGATGATCTCGACCAGCCGCCGGGCCACGGTCTCGTCCAGCCCGGGTGAGTGCAACCGCACGATCTCCAGCTCGTGCTCGAGCTCGGGGTAGTCGAGCCACAGATACAGGCAGCGGCGCTTGAGCGCTTCGGTCAGCTCGCGGGTGTTGTTTGAGGTGAGCAGCACGACGGGCTGGGTACGGGCCTCGATCCGGCCCAGCTCGGGAATCGAGATCTGAAAGTCCGAGAGCAGCTCGAGCAGCATCGCCTCGAATTCCTGATCGGTCTTGTCGATCTCGTCGATCAGCAGGACGACCGGGTCGGGCGAGGAGATCGCGGTCATCAGCGGCCGGGCGAGCAGGAACTCCTCACCGAAGATGTCGGCCTGGACGTCCTTCCAGCCGGTGTCCCCAGCTTCGGTCTGGATCCGCAGCAGTTGCTTGCGGTAATTCCATTCGTACAGCGCCTTGGCCTCGTCCAGGCCCTCGTAGCACTGCAGGCGGATCAGGCTGCGTCCGAGATAGCGCGACAGTGCCTTGGCCAGCTCGGTCTTGCCAACGCCGGCCGGGCCCTCCACAAGGATCGGCTTGTCGAGCTTGGTGGCCAGAAACGAGACCAGCGCCGTGTTGGCGCCGGGCAGGTAGCCGGCGGCGCGCAGGCCTGTCGCGACCTGTTCGACGGATTCGGGTGAGGAGGCGGTAGCGGGCATGGCTAAAGCGGCGGACGGCGGGCGCCGGAGCACGACCGGCGTGCGTCGTCCGCTTCAAATATAGGGTTCATCGCCAGGATGGTCCTGCTCATCGCCTCTCAGCAGTCGCGGCTGACCGCGTTCATCGCCGTGCTCGTGTTCGGGCTGGTGATCGGCGTGTTCGGACACATCATCCGTTCCCGCACGCTGATCCTGACCGGGATCCTCATCATCGGGCTGGTCAGCGCGTACTTCTCGTTCGTGCTGCAGCCGGGCGCGCATTAGGCGCCCGCCGTCTCAGCTCACTCGGGGTGCTCGAGCGGGATCGTGCGCTGCTCATCGGGGCCGGCTGGGTGCCGAACGGTCGGCGCCTCGGGCGGATCGTCGAATTCGATCGCCCGGGCTTCGGAGCGGCTCAGGTCGTGCGGGAGGTCGTCGCGGCGAGGTGCGCCCGCGACCGGCGGCCGTGACTCTGGCTTGATCGGCGCGGGGGTGCGCCGCGCCGGGGGCGGCGCATGCGAGTCCGGCGTGACCCAGCCGACGTCGGGATCGCCGTTTGCGGCGCCGCCCCCACGCGAGCGTCCTGATGGCGCCGCGCGCCCCCGGCGCGATGCCCGTGGCGCCTTGCGCTCCCCCGGCAGCGGCGGCTCCGGCGTGTGCTGCAGACGGATCCGCTGGCCTGCGTAGGCGAGCAGGCCCGAGACCCCAAGGGCGATGACGATGCCCCATTCGATCCCCGAGGTGGTCACGAACAGGCCGTGGCCGTCGGTCCCGGACTTGTCGAACATCCGCCACAGGATCAGTACTCCGGTCCAGAGCCCGGCGCCGGTGATCACTCCGCCATCCCCACCGGGGACGTGGAA
>JALYTU010000201.1 GCA_030854125.1 Actinomycetota bacterium
GCCTGGCCGACCCGCTGCAGGCCCTTGTCGAGCGACAGCCTCAGGTCGTGGCCGACGACCGGCGCGGTCGCGGTCGGCGTCCCCACAGGACGCCCGGCGGCGTCCACGCTCACCGTCTCGTGCCCGTCGCGTCCCCGCAGAAATTGGTCGTAGGTGGCCTCCAGTCCTGACTGGCCGATGATCGCGTCCTTCGGAATCCCCTGGTACGCCTTCTCCTTGACCTCGGTGCTGTTGATCGGTCCGACCACCCCGAACAGCTGGGCGGCGAGGCCACCCTGCGGGTAGGCCCGCACGTACACCTTGCCGACACTCACCCCGGGGAACTGGTCCTGGCGCTCGGCGAGGTAGGCCTGAACCTGGGGTGCGACGTCGGTCTTCAGGGTCACGTCCTGGTAGGAGACGACGGCAAGTCCCTGGGCGACGAGACAGGGAATGTGGGCCAGGCGGGGGTAGGCGAAGGTCTCGACGATCTGCCCCCCGGGCGTGACCGAGGTCGATTTCAGCACCTTGCAGCGTCGGGGGCGGGTGGAGGACTGCAGGACACCCGCCAGCCGCCGGTACAGGGCATCGCGCCCGGCGGGCGACGGCGGCAGTTCGGTGGGCGAGATCTGCACCGCAAGCGCCGAGCGGCTGTCCACGAGGAGATGGCCGGCCCGGTCGAGGATGTTTCCGCGCTGGGCGTGGATCTTGACGTCGCGCACGCGGTTGACCGTCGCCGCGTGCACGTACTGCTCGCCGGACAGCACCTGCAGAAACCACAGGCGGAAGAAGATGATTGCGAACATCGCCAGGGCGACGCTGCCGATGATCGCCACCCGCAGCGCGAGCTGTGGGTTCATCGGCGGCCGGCGGTCGTCGGGCATCTGGATCATCGTGAGCTCCGAGGGATCTGACCCACGCGCCGGGAGGGGCTCTGCAGCGGGCTCAGACCGCCGGTCGTGTAGGCCCGGCGGCGCCGGCGGCGCGGGTCATCGGGCAGCGCGGGCCGCACGATCCGACGCACGAAGGCGAAGACCGGGAGGGCGATCAGCGTGTTGACCAGGACGGTGATGAAGATCTGCTGCAGCAGCAGCAGGCTGACCGGGGCGTCGACGCCGAGCAGGAACTGGATGATCGTCATGCCGATCCCGGCCACCGCGGTCGCGACCGCTCCCGCGATCAGGGGCACGAGCCCGTGGGCGGGATCGCGCACCTCGCGCAGGCGCCCGGCCCAGTAGCCGATCGCGATGTACAGCAGCGAGGTGATGCCGAGCGTCTGAACGAGGACCGTGTCGACGAGCAGGCCGGTCCCGAAGCCCATGATCGCCCCCGCCATCGAGCCGGCCAGCAGGCCGACGGCCATCACCACCAAGGGGGTCAGGTCGGCGCTGATCCCGAAGATCGAGATCTGCGAGACCGCGGACTCCTGGACCACGACGGCGAGCAGGGCGAGCGCCAACAGGCGCAGGGCCAGCTTCAGCTCGGGTTTCATCCGCCCGACCCCACCTGGGCCCGGGCGGTCCCGGCGTGGGGCGCGGTGAGGATCTGCACGACCGCCAGGTGGCGCAGGCTCGCCCCCGGGACCACCGTGACCTGCTGGTTGTTGAGCAGCTCGTTCTGACTGGCGTTGGAGACCTGCCCGATCGGGAGCCCGGGCGGATACAGCGAGTCCAGCTTGGGATTGGCAGGATCCTTGAAGCCCGCGGTGACGACCTGATCCTGGGTCTGGACGGTCGCGTGGGGCGGCAGGTTCTGCAGGAACATCTGACCCGGGGTGCCGACCGCGGGGACGAGGATCCCGGTGTCCCCGCCACCGCCGAGCACTTCGGCGGTGACGCCGTAGCTGGGAGCGGTGATCAGGGTGACGATCGAGACCGTGGGGTCGACCGTGGTGACCTTGCCGACCAGGTAGCCGTCCCCGGTGACCGGATCATTGAGGCTGATGCCGTCGTCGGAGCCCTTGTCGACGAAGATGTTCTGATACCAGAGGGTCGGGTCGCGGGCGTACACGCTGGCCGTGACCGGGTGATAGGAGCTGATCGAATTGCTCTGGTCCAGGCCGACCTGCCGCTCGAGCTGCTGGGCGAGGATCGCCTGCTGGTGGTAGTAGTCCGCCTGCTTGGTGAGGTTGGCGACCTGACGGCGGAGGCGGTCGCGCTGGGCCTTGGCCTGGAAGGTGTCCGAGAACCAGCCCGCCACGTCCTTGACCGGCGAGAGCACCGCGCTGGCCCCCGCCTGGACGGGCGAGATCACCTCGACGATCCCGCGCTGAACGCTGTGCAGGGGGCTGCTCGGGGATTCCCCGAAATACGCAGTCAGCAGAATCAGGGAGAGGGCGACCAGCAGCCCGAGGACTGCGCGGCGGCGGCGTACCTGTTTGTCATGCACGGGCTACTGATCTCCAGACAAGGGGCGGAGGGCACCGGCATCGTGGTCCCCTTGAGAACCTAATACCGGCGACGCCGGTTGCGCGAATTCTTACTCGAACGGTGGATCGCTTCGAACTCCTCGAGCGAACGTCCTGACCCGACCGCGACGCACGTCAGCGGAGATTCCGCCAGATGTGCCGGCATCTGCGTCTCGTGACGCAGACGCTCTTCGATTCCCTGCAGCAGCGAACCGCCTCCCGCCAACATGATGCCACGATCCATGATGTCAGAGGCGAGCTCGGGCGGAGTGCGGTCCAGCGTCTGCTTGACCGCGTCGATGATCTGCGACACGGGCTCCTCGAGCGCACCACGGATCTCCTCGCTGGTGAGGATCACCGTCTTGGGCAGCCCCGAGACCATGTCGCGGCCGCGGATCTCGGCCTGGACCTCCTCGGGCATCACGTACGCCGAGCCGATCTCGAGCTTGACCTCCTCGGCGGTCTGCTGACCGATGAGCAGCTTGTACTCGCGCTTGACGTAATTGATGATCGCCTCGTCGAGCTCGTCGCCGGCGACGCGGATCGACTGCGAGACGACGATCCCGCCGAGCGAGATGACCGCGACCTCGCTGGTTCCTCCGCCGATGTCCACGACCATCGAGCCCGTCGGCTCGCCGACCGGCAACCCCGCTCCGATCGCCGCCGCCATCGGCTCCTCGATCAGGTACGCCTGCCGGGCGCCCGCCGACAGGCAGGCCTCCTCAACGGCGCGCTTCTCGACACCGGTGACCCCGCTGGGCACGCAGACCACCACGCGGGGGTGCGCCCAGCGATTCTGATGGACCTTCTGGATGAAGTGGCGCAGCATCTCCTCGGTCACCTCGAAGTCGGCGATCACGCCGTCCTTGAGCGGCCGGATGGCCGAGATCGTGCCCGGGGTGCGACCGAGCATACGCTTGGCCTCGATGCCGACCGCGTGGACCTCGCCGGTGCGCGAGTCGACGGCGACGACGCTCGGCTCAGAGAGCACGATGCCGCGTCCGCGGACGTAGACCAGCGTGTTGGCGGTGCCGAGGTCAACCGCCATGTCGCGGCCGCCGAATCCGGTCAGGTACGTGAAGAAGCCCATCTCTGCATTCAGGTAGAGGGAAGCGTGGGCGGGCCGGCAGAGCAGACTCCAGTCGCACACCTCGCTGCCGGTCCGTCCGAGGGCGAGTGTATCGATTCAATCAGGACCCGGACCGGCCGCGCCACCCGCGTCGCCGCGAAAAGCCCTGGAAATCCAGTTTCCGGCCCGCTCGAGGATCGGCCTGCACGCCAGCCTGCAGCTCAGGCGTCATAACCGCCGGCCGCCCGACCGTCACAAGATCCCGGGCAGCAACTCCAGCAGCGTGCTCACCGGCAGCCCGACAATGTTGAGGTAATCGCCCTCGATGCTCTGCACGAGCGCGGCCCCGGCGCCCTGGATCGCGTAGCCGCCGGCCCGGCCCCGCCACTCACCGGTGGCCAGATACCAACGCAGCCGAACCTCGTCGATCGGCCCGAACTGCACCTCGGTGACCGCGGCGGCGCTGCGCACCCGTCCGGCGTCGATCACGCACACCCCGGAGAGCACGCGATGGCGCTCGCCGCCCAGCGCCCGCAGCATCGCCGCGGCGTCGGATTCGTCACGCGGCTGGCCGTAGATCAGTGACCCGAAGCTGACCACGGTGTCAACTCCGAGCACCGGCGGATCCGTCGGGCCGGTGCGCTGGGCGACCCGGATCGCCTTGCGATACGCGTTCTCGAGCACCACCTCTTCGGGCGGTCCGGCGTCGAGTTCGTCCACGTCTGCGGGACGGACGGCGAAGCGAACCCCGATCTGCTGCAGGATGGCTTGCCGCTGGGGCGAGCGCGACGCGAGGATCAGCGACGGCGCGACGGGCGCCATACCCGGTCCCGGCCAGCCCAGGTCAGCCGAGATCGCCGAAGAACAGCGCAACCTCGCGCGCCGCGGACTCGGGGGCGTCGGAGCCGTGGACCATGTTCTGCCCCACCTCGAGCGCGTAGTCGCCGCGGATCGAGCCGGTGGCGGCCTCCAGCGGGTTCGTGGCACCGATCACCTGGCGGGCCGCGGCGATCGCGTGCTCGCCCTCGAGGACCATCGCCACCAGCGGACCGGAGGTGATGAAGTCGACCAACTCGCCGTAGAAGGGCTTGCCCTCGTGCTCGGCGTAGTGCTGGCCGGCGAGCTGTCGGCTGATGGTCATCTGCTGCATGGCGGCGAGCCGCAGACCCTTGCGCTCAAAGCGGGCGATGATTTTCCCGCTCAGGTTGCGGGCAAAGGCGTCAGGCTTGACAAGGATGAGCGTGCGCTCCATGGCGGCGGGACCTCCGGGAAGGGGAATGACGATCAGGTGGTCGAAGACTGCTCGGCGGCAGTCTCCGAGGGCGCCGCTTCGCGCGGACGCCGGCGCTGACGGCGCGGAGTGGGTGCCGCCACACCGACGTCGGCCTCGCAGAAGGGACAGACCTTCCACGTCGGGTCCAACGGCCGTCCACACGACTGGCACGGGTCCTTGAGCTTGCGCATGCAGTTGGGGCAGCGCAGGAAGTCCTTCTCGACCTCGTGGTCGCAGTGCGGGCACAGGTGGTAGCCGAGCTCGGCCAGCCGGGCCTCGGCAGCCTGCATCTCGAGCTCGCGCTCGCGGACATCATCCAGGTACTCGGGCGGACGGACGATCATGTACACGATCGTCCCCACGAACGGGAACAGAGAGGCCGCGGTCGCACAGCCGATCAGCAGCGGGTCAGCGATCCGCCGCCGGGCGTCGGCGTAGGTCCAGTAGACCAGTGCCAGCCAGATGACGACGAGGAACAGAACAACGAGTTCGACCGCGAGGTTGATCGCGCTGTTGTGGATGCCGAAGATGGCGTAGGGCAGCATTGAGGACGCGAGTGTAGTGGTCACTGCAACGGTGTCGCCCGTATAAGTACGCCGTCGGGGCTCGGGTTCCTCGTCGGCAGGCGCGGATCGCTACAGGAACAGCCGTCCGAACAGATATCCCAATCCGAAGAACACGAGGATCACGATCGCCACGATCAGGGCGACCAGCCCCATCATGGTCAACAATCGCGGCTGATCGTCGTCGTCATCATTCATAAGATCGATGCCCGCCGATCGCCGGCTGGGGCCAGCAGGTCTGCGACCAGGTAGATCGAGCCGGTGGCCACGACCAGGCCGTCCGGCCCGGCGAGCTCGCGTCCGCGCTGCAGAGCCCGTTGAGGGTCGGGCACGATCTCGGCGTCGGGACCGCCGAGCTGGGAGACGAGCGAACGTAGCGTCGGCGGCGGCAGCGCGCGCGGGTTGCGGCTGCTGGTCAGCACGAGCCCATCGCAGGCCGCGATCAACGCTCCTAGCATCCCGGCCGCGTCCTTGTCATCGAGGATCGAGACCACGGCGACCACCCGCTCGCGGTCGGCGCTCAGCTCAGCGAGCGCCTCGACCAGCGCGCGGACCCCGTCTGGGTTGTGGGCGCCGTCAAGCAGCGTCAGCGGCTCTGAGCCGACCTGCTGCAGCCGGCCGGGGACGCGCACCGCAGCGGCGGCCGCGCGCACGGC
>JALYTU010000202.1 GCA_030854125.1 Actinomycetota bacterium
AGCTGAACCCACGCGGCCGGGCCTGCACCAGCAACTGCAGGGCGCGACGCGGGAGTGACGCGGCGGCACAGAGAACGAGCTGAGCGTCACGTTGCGATACGGCAAGCCGTTCTGGGTGATACGGACGATCAGCTGACGGCGGCCGGCTGACCCGAGAAGCAGCCCGCCTTGGGGGGAGAGATCTCCGCGTCGACCGCGCCGAACTTGGCGCTCGAGCACGTCGAGCACGACGTGAGCCGTCCCGGCGCCGTCGACCAGCAGGTCGGGGTACTTGCCGGTCCGAGCGAGATCGGCGGCAGCGCGGTGGGAGCGACCTTCCCAAAGCCGGTCTTCCCCATGTACCCGGGCGAGCGGTAGCCCGTCGCGAACGCAGAGCCGACGTGAATCCAGGCCACCGCAGCGGCGAGCGCGGCGACCGCTGCCAGTAGGAAGCCGAGCGTCGGGACGAATCGTCGCGGTTTTCCTTCTGCCCGGCCAGTCGGACCGCAGGATTCGGGTGATGGCTGAACTCTCATCGAGGCTTGCGGCGCGAGCAACCTATCTCACCTGCTTGTGGTTTGCGTACGGGTTACACCCTGATCTTTCCCGCGCACGTGACCTGATCTCGTCAGACATCGTCGAAGCATCGCGGAGGCGGGCTACGACGATGCTGCTCAACTCGATGAGCGAGACCAAGGACACTCGCGCAGCGATCGCGCAGGCCACAGCGTTCCTGCGCAGCGCGCTCGGCACCGACTGACCGACCCCGCTCACCCGGCACACCGTCGAGGACACGGCCCAGCACGAAGCTGGGACTCGCCACAGCGGCTTGACACGGCGTGTGGTCAGGGGATACTGAGCTTGATGACTGGTGGGGGGTCGGCCGATGGGGATAGCGGTATTCGTGTGCGGGGCTTGGCGAAGACTTTCCGTGGTCCGCACAAGGCGATCCGTGCGGTGCGTGGGATCGACTTCGCGATCGCCGGCGGCGAGACCGTCGCTCTCCTTGGCCCCAACGGTGCTGGCAAGTCGACCACGATCGACATGCTGCTCGGCCTCGCCAAACCTGACGGCGGCACGGTGTCCGTCTTCGGTCACACGCCGCGCGAAGCTGTCGACGCCGGGCTTGTCGGCGCGATGCTGCAGACCGGCGAGCTGATCCGCGACCTCTCCGTTCGCGAGATCGTCGCGATGATGGCCTCGGTCTATCCGGATCCGATGGTGGTCGATGAGACGCTGGACCTCACAGGGCTAAAGACGACCGCCGGCCAGCGAACGCAGAAGCTTTCTGGCGGGCAGACCCAGCGCGTTCGTTTCGCGGTAGCGCTGGTCAGCAACCCCGACCTGCTGGTGCTCGACGAGCCGACGGTCGCATTGGACGTCGAGGGCCGTCGGGAGTTCTGGGTCATCATGCGCGAGTTCGCCGCTCGGGGCAGAACGATCCTGTTCGCGACCCACTATCTCGAGGAGGCCGACGTCAACGCCGATCGCGCGATTCTGATGGCCCACGGGAGGATTGTCGCCGACGGTCCGACGACGGAGATCAAGGCGCGTGTCGGGAGGCGAACGATCCGCGCGACGCTCCCAGACGGCGATCAGCCTCGGCTTGCCGCGTTGCCCGGCGTCGCCTCAGCGGATCGGCACGGCGACGCGGTGGTCCTCAGCTGCACTGACTCCGATCAGGCTATCCGGGCCCTGATCGAGCACTACCCGCTGACGAGCGACATCGAGATCACCGGGGGAAGCCTCGAGGAGGCGTTTCTCGAGCTGACGGGCGAGCCCGATGTCGAAGCGTCTGAGCAGCCACGGCGATGAGTGGATTCGGATACACGGGTTACGAGCTGCTGCGGACGTTCCGCAACCGGCGCTTCTACCTGTTCTCGTTGGGTGTGCCGCTGATCTTCTATTGGCTGCTGGCGGCGCCCCAGCGGAACAACCACGACTTCGGCAAGAGCGGCCTCTCCGTGCCGCTGTACTACATGGTCGGGCTCGCCGGGTTTGGCACCATGGTGTCGATGCTCTCGGCCGGCGGACGAATCGCCGGCGAGCGCCAGGTCGGCTGGACCCGCCAGCTGCGGATCAGCCCACTCTCGGTGCGCGCCTACTTCCGCGCCAAGGTTGTGACGGCCTATGCGATGGCGCTGCTCACCCTCGCCCTGCTTTACCTGTCAGGCGCCGTGCTCGGCGTCAGCCTACCGGCCCAGCGCTGGTTGGCGATGACCGGCCTGATCCTGGTCGGTTTGCTGCCGTTCGCCGCGTTGGGGATACTCATCGGTCATCTCGTGACCACCGACTCAGTCGGCCCGGTCATGGGCGGTGGGGTATCGATACTCGCCTTCCTGGGTGGCACGTGGTTTCCGATCACCAACGGATTCCTGCACACCCTCGGACAGTTCCTGCCCTCGTGGTGGCTCGTTCAGGCCAGCCACGTAGCGCTCGATGGGCACGGATGGGGCGCCCGCGGTTGGGTCACGGTCGCTGCTTGGACCGCGATCTTCTCTGCCGGCTCCGCTTGGGCTTATCGCCGTGACACGCATCGGGTGTAGATGCGAGCCTTCGCGAGCGGCAGGTGTCGCCAAAAGAGGTCTATCGGATCATTCAGTCGAGATGGCGCACGACGTTGACGACGTGCCCGTGCGGGTCTCGAACAAAGAACCGGCGCACGCCCCACGGCTCGTCGGTCAGCGGGTAGACGATCTCGTAGCCAAGCTCCTGCGCGCGGGCGTAAGCGGCATCGGCATCTGCGACGTGGACGGACATCACCGAGTCCTCCGGCGCCGTGGCGTCGGCTGAGACCAGGCTCACCTGAGCGCTTCGATTCTCTGGATCGCGAAAGCTCGCGATCCACCCCAGATCAAACTCCTTCTTCAGACCGAGGAACTCCACGTAGAACGCATGCCCAGCCCCAGCATCATCGACCTTGAGGTTCGGGGTGATCCGATGAAGCACCACAGAAAGCAGCTTCGCACATCGCGGGCCAGACGAGGCCACCGACATCATCATGGACGCCGTCGACCTCGTCTCATAGGCTGGCGCGTTGTACCGCCCGGAACAGATGGCACCAGCGCTCAGGTCCGGGCGCAACAGCTGGCTATCCCGCCACCGAGCTCACAGTCGGCGGTTACTGATCGAAAGGACCCGCATGCCTCTCGTGCCCCTCGCAGCCTTCACCTTCGGTGACGCGACGCTGACCGTCATCGAGCTCGCCTTTATGTTCCTCTGGATCTGGATCGCGATCGGCGTGGTGTTCGACATCTTCCGCAGCCCCGACCTCTCTAACGGACGCAAAGCGTTGTGGGTCCTCTTGATCTTCGCGTTTCCACTCGTCGGCGTGCTCGGCTACCTCATCATCCGCGGCCACACCATGCACGAGCACCAAGCCCAGGACCACGCGCGTTACGAAGCGTTTCGTCAATTCCAACCCCGGGGATCGTCTGGTCACATCGGGGACGACGTCAGCACGCTCGCGGACCTCAGAGACCGCGGTCTGCTGACCAACGAAGAGTTCGGCCGCGCAAAGGCGAAGGCTCTCCAGTAGACAGCGGCCTCAGTAGGCCTTCGACACGAGATCGGCCTGCGGAGCGTTGCGGGTCTGCGGGGCCTTGCGGGCCTGCGGGGCCTTGCGGGCCGGTCGCGCCCTGAGCCGCCGGCGTGCCGGTTCCCGGAAGGCTCACGGTCGTGGGAGCGTTCGGGTCGCTGCTGGTGGCCAGCACCTTCGGGACGCGTTCCAGCTCATCGTGGCCGATCCGGACCATTAGGTGTGCTGGAGCCACCGGCGACACTCCGGGTTCCCAGCGACACGGATCCGTCAGTCTTCGGGAAGAGCAGCAAAATCGCGCTTGGTCTTCCTATACCAGCCCATCCCGGACAACGGCTTTTTCCACCTACCCCGCATCTCGCTCAAGGCACTTTGGTGCGTTTCATCACCGCTCTCGGCCATCTCTTTTAGATGGCTATCTTGCGCCTTTATCACGTCATTTGCAGTACTGCCACGGAGCGGTAAATCGCATGGTCCACCCAGTTGTTTACATGTCATTGTCTTCATAAGTCTCGCTTCCTTTCATAGTGTGCGGCCGTCCCGGTAAGACAAGTTGAAGCTGATCTGGTGTCAGCGCCTCGCGGTGCTGTCTGTGCAGGTTATGGCTGCGATCGCTCGGCGCGCTCCTGGAGAACCTCGGCGCTGCTGGCCTGCAGTTTGGGGGGCTCCTGTTGTCGATGTAGGTGGCCGGGAGCCGGGGTTGCGCTCCTGAGCAGCCTCTTTCTGGCTGCTTGAAGTTCTCGGAGGTTGCGCGCTGGTGGGCGACGCGCCGCCGTCCCCACCGGCAGGCTGCTGGCTATTCGAAGGTCAACGGCTTGCGAGGAGAACGACGTGCGCGTCACCGCGGCATTTTCCAGGCTTCTGCAACTCGACGGGGTGTGGGTAAGGGCGGTCCGATTCGAGCGGCGCCGGGTGGTCGTCGAGGTCGCGTTGCGCCGCCGGCGGCTGGTCTGTCCGGAGTGTGCGTATTCGACCCCTCATCGCCACAACATCCGTGAGGTCCAGTCTGACTGGCGCCACCTCGATCTCGGGGTCTGGCGGCTTGAGATCCGTGCGACGCTGCGCCGGCTCGTGTGCCCAGAGCATGGGGTGCGGACCGAGGGGGTGCCGTTCGCCCGGGCGGGCTCGGACTTCACCCGCGATTTCGAGCAGCTCGTGGCGTGGCTCGCGGCCAAGACCGACAAGTCGGCGATCGAGCGGATGCTCAGGATCAACTGGCGGACCGTTGGGCGGATCATCAAGCGCGTCACCGCGGATGAGCTTGAGCCTGATCGCCTGCAAGGGCTGTTTGAGATCGGGATCGACGAGGTGTCGTGGCGAAAGCAGCATCGCTATCTCACGCTCGTCACCGACCACCGTCGCCGCCAGGTCGTGTGGGGCTGCGAAGGCGCCGGCAAAGACGCCGCCGACAAGTTCTTCGCCGAGCTGGACCCGCCTGACCCAGAAGAGCACGGATCGCCCGGGTCGCCCGGCGCGTCTGAGGAAAGCTCGTCTGAGCCGACGGACGCCGAGCCGCGTATCGAAGAGCGCGCCGCGAAGATCGAGGCGATCTCGATGGACATGGGCCCGGGATACGCCAAGTCAGCCCGCGAGCACGCACCCCAGGCGATCATCTGCATTGACCCCTACCACGTAGTCGCGCTCGCGAACAAGGCGCTTGACGAGGTGCGCCGCGCGTACTGGAACGAGTTGCGCCAGCTCGGCGACAAGGACGCAGCCAAAGAGTTCAAGCAGGCCCGCTGGTCGCTACTGAAGAACCCCGAGGATCTCACCGACCAGCAAGCCCAGACACTCGCCGCGCTCCAAGCCGACGACGGCACCGTCGCCCGCGCGTACACGCTCAAGGAAGCGCTCCGAGCGATCCTCGCACCCGGACTCACCCCAGCCCAGGTCGCGGCCCTGCTCACACGCTTCTGCTCCCGCGCTAGCCGCAGCCGCCTGCAACCGTTCGTCAAGCTCGCCCGCACGATCCGCAAACACCGCCAAGGGATCCTCGCCGCCGTGCGACTCAAGGTGAACAACGCCCGCCACGAGGCGCTCAACAACAAAGCACGGCTCGTCACCCGACGCGCCTACGGATTCCACACCGCCGACGCAGCCCTCGCCCTCATCATGCTCACCTGCGGACCCATCACCCTGATGCTCCCGCACGAAGACATTCACCTACATGTATGACAGGAGAGCCCCTTTTCTCTGCGAGCCCCTTCTTGACGACATCAACGCCGGGGATTTGGAAGGCGAGTCCCGGGAGGCCTACGGCGGATTCTGGCGGCTATCGCAACAGTAGTGGTCCGATCTCCTCGATCGGCTTCATGAAGCCTAACCGCTTGCGGGGTCGGTCGTTGAGCTCGGTCGCGACCCAGTCAAGGTCGGTGGCGCTGT
>JALYTU010000203.1 GCA_030854125.1 Actinomycetota bacterium
GACGATGACCTTCGTGGCCTCCGCCAACGCGGTCGAGCACGCCGGTGCGACCCCGGTGCTGGTGGACTCAGAGCCCGGCACCGGGCTGATCGACCTCGAGGCCGCCGAGGCGGCGATCACCCCCCGCACCCGGGCGATCATGCCCGTCCACCTCGCCGGGCGCCCGGTCGACCTGGACCGGCTGGCGCGGCTGGCCGACCGTCACGATCTGCAGATCGTCGAGGATGCGGCCCACGCGATCGGCGCCGAGTGGGGCGGGCGGCGCATCGGCGCCCACGGCAACGTGACCGCGTTCTCGTTCTACGTCACCAAGAACATCTCGACGATCGAGGGCGGGGCACTGATGACCGACGACTCCGAGATCGCCGAGCAGGTTGAACGGCTCGCGCTGCACGGGCTCAGCGTCGGCGCCTGGCAGCGATTCTCCGACGCCGGTTTCAAGCACTACGAGGTCGTGCGCCCCGGCTACAAGTTCAATATGACCGACGTGCAGGCCGCCCTCGGTCTGCACCAGCTGCCCCAGCTGGACGCCTGGATCGATCGTCGTGCCGAGCTGTGGGAGCGCTACGACACATTGCTCGCCGGTCTGCCGCTGCTCACGCCCCCGCCGCCGCAGCCCGGCACGCGTCACGCTCGCCACCTCTACCAGGTGCAGGTCACGCCCGAGGCGCCGCTGAGCCGCGACGCGCTGCTCGATGCGCTTCACCAGCAGCGGATCGGGACTGGTGTGCACTACCGGGCGGTGCATCTGCACCCCTTCTACCGCGACCGCTACGAGCTCGTCCCCGAGGCCTTTCCGGTCGCCAGCGCAATCTCTGAGCGCACGCTCAGTCTGCCCCTGAGTCCGGCGGTCAGCGAGGCCGACCAGGACGATGTCGTCGCGGCCCTGACCCAACTGCTGGGACCGTGAGCACCACCGCGGAGTACCCCGCGTCCGGCGTGCGCGGCCGGCTCGGGTGGTCCGGACTCGCGGCCGCCCGGCGCTCGCTGCGAGCCGAGCACTGGCTGTTGGGCGGCATCATCGTGCTCGCCGCGGTGATCCGTGTGGTGGTGCTCGACAACCAGAGCCTGTGGGCCGACGAGGCACTCACCGCCTATGAGACCCGGCTCTCGCTCAGCGCGATGCTGCACGTGGTCAGGACGGTCGAGGTCACGCCGCCGCTGTATTTCGTGCTCGTGTGGGGTTGGGCCAAGCTGCTGGGCTCCGGTCCGGAGGTGCTGCGGGCTTTGTCGGCGATTGCCGGCATCGCGCTGGTGCCGATCGCCTACGCGGCGACCCGTGAGCTCGTCTCGCGACGCGCGGGGCTCGTCGCCGCCGCGTTGATGGCTGTGAACCCGTTCGCCATCTGGTACAGCCAGGAGGCACGCGCCTACATGCTGCTGGCGTTGCTCACCGGCGCCGCGTTCCTGGCCTGCACACGGGCCCTGCGAGCTCCCACCCGGGGCAACCTGATCGCCTGGGCGCTGTTCTCCGGGCTCGCGCTCGCGACGCACTTCTTCGCCGGCTTCGCGATCGCCCCCCAGGCGATCCTCCTGCTCTGGCGCCATCGCACTCGCGCGACCGTGATCGCCGCGGCCGTCGTCGCGGCGGCGCAGCTGGCGATGCTGCCGCTAGCGGTCAGCGACACCTCGGCGAGCCATGGCACCGGCTGGATCGCCAAGGTCCCGATCACCCATCGGATCGCGACCACCGCCGTCGAATGGGTGGCGGGCAACCTCTACCGGCGGACCACGCTGGCCGACGGACTGGCGCTCGGGGCCGCGCTGGTTCTGATCTGCGGCCTGCTGCTGTGGTTCGGTCGCGGGGGTGACGCCGAGGGCGGGGGCGACGGCGAGCGAGGCGGCGGGGTGATGGTCGCGCTCGTGGTCGCGGGCTGCGTGTTGATCGGCCCGCTGATCCTCGCCGGCCTGGGCCAGGACTTCTTCCTGTCGCGCAACGCGATCCCCGCGCTCGTCCCCGCGGTCACCGTGGTCGCTGCCGCCTGCACAATGCCGCGCCTGGCCCGGGTCGGCGCGCTGCTGGCCGTGCTGCTGTTCGCCGGTTTCGCGACCGCCACGGCCGAGATCCAGACCCACCCCTTCCTGCAGCGGGCCGACTGGCGCCTTGTCGCCCGTTCGCTGGGACCGGCGGCGTATCCCCGGGCCGTGCTCGCCGCCAATGGGACCACCGCCCAGGCGCTGAAGATCTATCTGCCCGGGGTCGCCTGGGCGCAGCCGGTCACGCGCAGGGTGCTGATCGCGGAGATCGACGTGGTCGGGGCGACCAAGCGGATCGCGCTGGCCGGCGAGCATGCTCTGACCGGCCGGGGCACGATCGGGGTCATCCGGCTGCCGGGGAGCCCCGTCCGCGATCACCGGCGCGGTGCGACCGTCCCGCGCAGCATCGCGCCGGCCGGCACCCGGTTGCTGTTCCGCGGACGGGTCGCCAACTGGGTCGTCGCCCGCTATCTGCTGGACCGTCCCCGGTGGGTGAGCATCGCCTCCCTGGCCCGCTCGGCTCCGCGCTTCTTCCGCCACACGCCGGCCGCATTGCTCGTCTTCACCCAACCCCGGGGGCGCTAGCGCCGGGCTCGTGCGCAGACACGCGCCGGGCTCGCCGGCGAGCAGCTGACGCCGATCCGACCCCGACCCGGTTAAATCACGGTGCGTTGCGACTCAAGGTGCTCCTCAGCAGTCTGGTCATGATGTGCCTGCTGCTCGCCCCTGGCTTGGCACATGCCGGGCTGTTGCGCGCCGACAACACACCGTTCCCAGCCAGCCCGTCGATCCTCGGCGCGGCTTGGTCGAGCCCGACCTACGCCCCGCCCGTCAATCAGGTCGGCGACATCCTGCCCACCGTCTGGGCCGACGATGGCAATCAGTACACGATCATCGATGACGGCGAGAGTGATCAGGGCCCCCACGAGGTCTGGAAGCAGTCGCTCGCCCGGATCACCGGCACGCCGCCGCATATCCGCATCGCCCACGTCGGCAGCCGGACCATGCCGCTGCCGCACACCTTCCAGGAGATCCGCGGCAACCGCTCACTGTGGGGTGGTCCGCTCGGGCCCTACTACTCGAGCGGCCTGGTGGAGGCCCAGAAGGTCCTCTTCGCCACCCAGGAGCACGACTGGCACTGGGGGATCAACGCTCCGTTCGCCGGGCTGGCCGGGGTCGCCTACTCGTCTGACCTCGGCCGATCCTGGCAGTCGCCGGCCCATCCGTTCCCGGCCCCGCTGGGCAACCTCAGCTGGGTGATCCGCGGCGAGGGCGGCGCCTATCCCGACGGCTGGGTGTACGCGCTGGCCACCGAGCGCGAGTTCAACGCCACCTCCCTGATCATGGGCCGCAGCCGCCCCGACGTGGCCGACATGACCGACCCGGCCAAGTGGCAGTGGGTGTCGGGGCTGACCGGCGCGGGACACACACCCCAGTTCAGCCCCCAGTTCAGCGCCGCAGCGCCGGTCGCCAACTGGGCATCGCACATCACCTATCCCCAGATGGCCTACGACGCGCCGCTGCGCCAATATCTGCTGACCTTCACCTGGTCCTATGCCGCAGCGCCCCCGGCGATCTGGCGGGACGGCTCCGAGCTGGTGATCCTCACCGCGCCACACCCCTGGGGCCCGTTCACGTTCGTGGCCCGCCAGCCGTACTTCGGTCCCTCCAACGGCTACTCGGCGGGCTTTCCGATCGGGTGGATCAGCCGCGACGGGCGCTCGCTGTGGCTCAAGTGGGCGGCCAACTTCGATGGGTGTGGGCTCCACCTCAACTGTTCGGGCAGCTATGGGTTCAACTACCGCCAGATGCGCCTCACCGTCGCCGCTCACCACTGAGTTCGGGGCCGCGCGCCCCGGCTCGCGGCCTCGGGGACCGCATCGGCGGTAACCCGGGACACACACAAGCGCAACCTGAGCACGTCTGGAGCGCGTCAAGCTCGGGTGTCAATGGCGCACTCGGCCGGCCTTCCCCAGCGCACGGGAGAGGTGGCGCTCAGCGTGGTGATCCCGGTGTATCAATGCTCCGGGTGTCTCGAAGCGCTTCACGAGCGGCTCACCGCAACCCTCACGCAGATCACCCCCGGCTATGAGCTGATACTGGTCGACGACCGCAGCCGTGACGACGGCTGGGCCGTGCTCGAGCGCCTCGCCGCCGGCGATGGACACGTTCGTGCGCTGCGCCTGAGTCGCAACTTCGGGCAGCACGCAGCGATCACCGCCGGGCTGTCGGAGGCGCGCGGCGGGTGGGTCGTGGTGATGGACTGCGACCTTCAGGAGGCACCCGAGGACATCGCGCGCCTGTGGGAGGCTCGCGACGGCGTTGACGTGGTCCGCACGATCCGCCGCGACCGCCACCATCCGCGCCTGAAGCGCTGGGGCAGCCGGCTCTACCGCCGGCTCACGCTCGAGACCGAGACCTCGCCGGACTACAGCACGTTGAGCCTGATCTCTGACCGGGTGGTGGAGGCGTATCTGCGCCTGCGTGACCAGGACCGCGAGTACATGATCGCGCTCGACTGGCTGGGTTTTGACTCGACCACGGTGGAGATCGATCACGCCGCCCGTCACGAGGGCAAGAGCGCCTACACGCCGGCCCGCCTGATCAAGGTCGCGCTGGACGGGATGTTCTTTCGCAGCACCGTGCTGCTGCGGATGGTCGTGCTGGTCGGCTTCCTGGTCGCCATCGCCGGGGTCCTGCTGGCCGCCTACGAGATCGCCGACTACTTCGTCGAGCCCAACCAGACTGTGCCGGGGTACACAAGCCTCGCCGTGCTGCTGCTCGTCCTCGCCGGGCTGATCCTCGTCTCGGTCGGCGTCGTCGGGCTGTACGTGGGCCGGATCTTCGAGCAGGTCAAGGACCGGCCGCTGTTCCTGGTCGACCGGTGGGCGCCGGGCCCGGCCGCGGATCGAGCACGAATACCTTCTCCCGGCCCCCCGGGATCGTGAACGCCGCCGTCGTCACCTCGGCGTAGGCGGCCATCAGCCGATCCAGGGAGGCTTCGTCAAAGCGCTGCTCGTGCCCGTCCCCGGCGCCGGGGTCGGTGCCCCGGCGTCCGAGCGCGGCCAGCCACCCGAGCCGGCTGCTGGAGAGATTGCGGATCGGCTCGGCGACGATCACCCGCTGTCGGGCGGCAATCAGCATCCGCTGCACGACCGCGTCGGCGGCGGGAAGGAAGTGGTACAGGCTGGCCTGGATGATCGCCACGTCGGCCTCGGGCAGCGGACCGGGCGCGGTCAGGTCGCGCTGGACCACGGTGGCGCCCAGGCGGCGCAGATGATCCGCGAAGCCGGCGTTGACCTCGACCCCGGTGTAGGTGGAAACCCGTCCGCGCAAATGGCGGCGGTACAGCGCGCCGGGGCCGGGACACAGCTCGAGCACCGAGCTGCCGCTCGGGACCTGGTCCGCGACGGCGCGCAGGCGAGCGCCGTAGTGGCGCCCGTACAGGACGCGCATCACCAGCTCGTAGCCGGTTGCGCTGCGGTAGATGAGGCTCGGGGCGTCGGTCACGGTCAGCCGTGGGCCTGGCTCGCGGGGGGCGCGCCCTGGGAGGCGGCGGCCCGCGGATCGAGCTCGGCGAGCGTGAGCCGGCGGGCCGGGGGCCCGTCGAGGATCTGCGCGTGGTCCACGGTCAGGTCCGGGCTGACGTGGAGCAGCTCGCCGGGGGCGATCTGAAGCCAGCCCGCGTCCTCGTCCATCCGCTCGGAGGCGACCACCACGGCGGGACGACCGGCGAGATCCCCCGAGCGCACCCGGATGCTCCCGCGGGCGCTGGCGTGCTCGAGATGGCGCCGCCCTCCGCCGGCGCCGCCCGTCGGACGTTCGAGCACGAACAGATCGTGGGTGTCGGGATACCGCAGCGCCCATAGCTCCTCGGCCGTGATCAGCACGAAGTTCAGCGAGAGCACCGGGAGC
>JALYTU010000204.1 GCA_030854125.1 Actinomycetota bacterium
GCCGTTGTCAGACGCGCTCGCCGCCGCGCCGCCGCGCCGCCGCGCTGTCCCGGCGGCCCCAGTCACCGCCGGCAGTGGGCCGGGGTTCGGGTGCTCGACGACCCTGGGATCATCTGGCGCGAGGCAGGCGTCCGGATCGATCTCGGTGGAATCGGCAAGGGCCTCGCCGCCGACCTGCTCGCCGAGCGCCTTGCCGGCTATGAGCGATTTATCATCGACTGCGGCGGCGACGTTCGGGTTGGCGGTTCGAGACCTGAATACTCGCCCGTCGAAGTTGACGTGCAGCACCCGCTCAGCGGCGAGGTCACCGACAGCTTTCCGATGGTCGATGGAGCTGCAGCGACTTCGGGGCTTGATGCGCGCGTGTGGCGGCGCGAAGACGGAAGCTTCGCTCACCATCTCATCGATCCGGCAACCAGCGAGCCCGCGTGGACGGGGTTGATCGCGGCATCGGCTCGCGCTCCGACGGGTGTCGAGGCCGAGGCGCTCGCCAAGGCCGCGCTGCTGAGCGGTCCCGACGGTGCGGCGCGATTCCTCGTCCCGCATGGCGGGCTGATCGTGTAAGACAACGGCGAGGTTCAAAGGATTCACGCTTCGTCGGCAAAGCCGTGAGGCGGCGCGGCTCGCAACCTCGGTCGGGCGGGGGGAACTACCAACCTGGAATCCGGGTTTGTACAGATGCCGGCCAGGCCGGGGCACGCAATGATCATCTGCATGTTGTTCAAACCGCTCCTCGCGGGGGCCCTGCCAGCGATCGTCCTCATGCTCGCCGGTTGCGGGGGTGACGGGCGACGGGCATCGGAGTTGAGCATCGGCGAGACCTCCAGCGTCACGGCCCAGCCCGTGGCGGCCACGGGCTCGCCGGGGCCGTCCGAAGCGATGATTTCCGCTCCGATCACGAGCCCCGCGCGCCAGCCGGACCGGCCACGGTTGGCCGGCTTCCGCTTTCGATCTCGGCGGAGTCAACGCGGCTGCGTTCGACTCAGCAATACGATTTGCTCGCACCTCCTGGTTTCAGTGTAGAAACAGGCATCCGGCAGCTGGAGCTGCAGACGTTTGGATGGGCCGGTTCGCTCAGCGGATGAGCGGCTCGGCGGGGAAGCGCAGGCTGAAGCGCTCGATCAGCCCGGGGACGCTCGAGGGGTCCATCTCGAGCTCGTAGCGCCCGCACAGGGCGCCCAGAACCTCCGGTGCTGCCTGCGCTACGCCGCCAAGGTCGACGAGCTCCGCAAAGAAGCGTTCGAAGCCGGCGGGCGCGATGATCTCAAGGATCCGGCAAGGATCGTCGCTGGCGTTCCAGAACGTGTGCCACTGGTTACGGGGCTTGAAGACGAGCTCGCCGGGACCGGCCTCGAGCACATCGTCACCCAGCAGCGCCCCCATCCGGCCTTCGACCACGTAGCTGTACTCGTCCTCACGGTGGTGGCGGTGAAGCGGCGCGGCGAGCGCCCGCGCTGACATCGGGTGCTCGACGAGCGAGAAGCCGCCGCCGGTCGTCTCGCTGTCGATCATGAACCTCACCCCGATGCTGCCAAGGAATCCGGCCTTGCCGTCAGCCGGCCCCAGAACTCGAGAGGGAGTCGCCTGCTCACCCATTGCCACCCCGTTTCATTGGACAGTAGTGTCGCGTCACCCTATACCTCCCGGGATGATCTGGCAAACTTCGTCGGACATTCATGTCTGACGAAGTACGTCCATATCGCATGCAGCGCCGCGCCGAGTCCCAAGCACAGACTCGGCTGCGGATCACCGAGAGCGCCGTGGAGCTTCACGGGACCTTGGGCCCGTCGCGTACCTCGATCAGCGCTGTCGCTGCGCTCGCCGGTGTGCGGCGCTCGACGGTCTATCGCCACTTTCCCGACGAGGCGGCACTGTTTGATGCGTGCCGCGCCCACTGGTCGGCCGCGAATCCGCCGCCCGACCTCGGGGCCTGGGAGAAGATTGATAGCCCGAACGAACGGCTGGGCGTGGCCCTCGGTGAGCTCTACACCTTCTACCGACTAACCGAGTCCATGCTTGACAATCTATTTCGCGACGAGAAGACAATGCCGCTCATCCAAGAGCGCTTCGCCGCCTTCCGCGGCTACCTCGCAGCAGCTCGCGACACGCTCATGGCCGAAAGAAAGCTCAAGGGTGCCGCCCGTCGACGCACCCAAGCGGCCCTCGGCCATGCAATCACCTTCTCCACCTGGAAGTCCCTGGTCAAGGAGCAGGGCCTCACCGATGCCGACGCCGCTACGCTCCTCCGCGCACTCGTAGCCGCGGCGGGCTCGTAGGACGGCGTGGTCCGATGCCGGCACTCGAACATCTGGGCCTCGCTGACCTCCTCCCTCTTTCGTGCGGAAACCGGGCCCGCCTACTTGCCGCGCTGCTGCTTACGATCGAGTGGAAGCGGAAGCCTGCGGCGCTCGATGGACCGCTTCCGGTTCGTCGCCGATCCGGGCGTGCTGGTCCGACTGCCGCTCTTGCGCCTGGGTCGACCCGAAGCAGAAGCGCAAGCTGGTCTCGCCGATGGACGGCGTGCCCCTTGCTTCGTGAAAGCGGCCACGCCGCGAGTTCTTCCGGGGTGGCTGCTTGAGCGGCACAGCAGCCATGTCTGGGCAGGCGCGGCGCTGCTTTCGACGGCGTGATGTCTAGCTGAGGAAGAACTGTTGGTAGATGAGGAAGATGTTCATCGCGACGATCGCGACCGCGAGGGTCCAGGCGATGATCGTGGTGCCGCGTTTGTTGACGTGGACGCCCAGGACGTCCTTGCGGCTGGTCAGTCTGACGAGCGGGATGATCGCGAGCCGGGATCCCGAATGAGAGCACGACCTGGCTGAGCACGAGCGCGTTGGTGGTGTTCATCCCGGCGGCGATGATCCCCAGGGCGGGGATCATCGTTAGCCCGCGGCGCAGCATCAGCGGGATCTTCAGGTTCACGAAGCCGGCCATGACGACCTGACCGGCGTAGGTGCCCACGCTCGATGAGGAGGCGCCCGAGGCCAACAGCGCGACCGCAAACGCCAGCGCCGCGCCGCCGCCGACAAGGTGGCCAAGCTGGTGGTGGGCCTGTTACAGGGTGCTCAGGCCAGACAGGACGGGGGTGTGAAACAGTTTGGCGGCGATGGCGGGCATCGCCATGTTGACCAGGCCGGCGAGGCTGAGAGCGATGATTACGTCGGTGCGCTCAAAGCGCAGCACGCGTTTGCGTTCGCGGTCGTTGCGGCAGTGGACCCGGTTCTGGGTCAGCGCGCCGTGTAGGTAGATCGCGTGCGGCATGATCGTCGCGCCCATGATCCCGACCGCGATGTACAGCGACTGGGTGCCGTTCAGGCCGGGGATCAGCCCCTTCAGTGAGCCGTGTGGTGAAGGGTCCGATTTCAGCGTCTCATAGAGAGACCCGAGGAAGATGATCCCCAGCAGCCCGGTGATGACCACCTCGAACTTGCGAAAGCCGTGGCGCTGGAGCCCGAGGATCCCGAACGCAATCGCCCCGGTCATCACCCCGGCGGGCAACAGCGGCACTCCGAACAGTAGGTTCAGTCCGATCGCGCCGCCGAGGAACTCGGCGATGTCGGCCGACATCGCCATAATCTCGGCCTGCACCCACATGCCCCAGGTCAACGCGCGGGGATAGTGCGCCCGGAAGTGCTCGGCGAGGTTCAGATCGGTCGCGATCCTCAGCTTGGCCGACAGGCACTGGATCAGCATCGCGATCAGGTTCGCGGCCAGCACCACCCACAACAGCAGATACCCATATGCGGCGCCGCCCTGGAAGTTGGTCGCGAAGTTCCCCGGGTCGACATAGGCGATCGACGCGACGAACGCCGGCCCGAGCATCGCCAGCGTCGCCCGCACCCTGCCCCTGGGCCAGCAGCTGGTCCAGGGCACTGGGAATCCCGGCGCCCGGCTCGGGCATCCCCACCGCGGCGCCGTCGGGTAGCGGGACGGGCGTACGGTCCAGCATGCTCACTGGACAGACTCCTTCAGCTCGATTCTCATAGCGCGGAGCAGCCGCTGCCCAGTAACAGCTCGCGCTCACCGACCCAGACACGCAGCGGACCGCCGAACGGCTCACGACCGGTCACCTCCAGCTGGTCGCCGACCTCGATCCCCTGCGCGGCCAGTTAACGCAGCATCTCGGGGTCAGAGTCCGAAACGCGCACAAAGCGCCCTGCCGCGCCCGGATCAAGCTCATCCAGGCTGCGTGTCGGGCGCCCGTCGATCTCAAACGTTGCGGTCGGGATCGGATCGCCGTGCGGGTCTACGCGCGGATCGCCTAGCCGCGCGGCGATCAACCGCTCCAGCTCCTCCGAGAGGACGTGCTCGAGCACCTCTGCTTCGGCGTGCACGCGATCCCACGGCATGCCCAGCTCGTTAGCGAGAAACAGCTCGATCAGCCGGTGATTACCCAACACCTCAAGCGCCACCCGACGCCCGTGCTCGGTCAGGCGCACCCCGTTATAGCGCTCGTCCTCAACCAAGCCCAGCTCAGACAGCTTGCGCAGCATCCCCGAGACCGAGCCCGACGTCACACCGAGGCGCTCGGCAAGCTCGCCCTTCGCTGCGCTCGGGGCGCCGAAGCACGCAGACGGCTCCCCGGCAGCGACCATCTATGGGCCGCGATCGTGGCAGCAGCGCGGCGCCACGATCGCGCCCAACTTCCTGCATCCCGACGGGAGCGTGATCGAGGAGCGGCACGTCGACTGTGTAGCGCGTCGCCGCACGGTCTCGCTGGTTCGCCACCGAGTTCGTCGACCCTGGGCGACGTCCCCGACGACCTCCCCGCGGGCATTGCCTGCTGACACTTTCGTGGGCCAGCTAGCGGCGGACGCATGGCGGGACGGTGCCGCCGGCGGATTCAGTCGCGAGGGCCTGCTTCGACGGGCCCGCTGACGGTCGGATATCCCAACGTCATCCAGTCGTGCATCCCGCCGCGGTAGTAGAGGATCGCCTCCGGCGGACAGCCGGCATCGAGTAGCGCGCCGATCGCGTCGGGCGTTGCCTTGCATTGCGGGCCGTTGCAGAAGAACGCCGTTGGCGCGCTCGGATCGAGCTCGTCGCGGCGGTCGAGGATCTGCTGGTGGGGTATACCTCGGGCGCCCGGGATCGTCGCCTGGCGGTGGAAGTGCGGCACGCGCGTGTCGATAAGCGCCAGCCCTTGCTCGAGGTGTGCGATCAGCTCGAGCTCGCCGATCGTGCGCACGCCCGAGGCGAGCTCGATCGCCTGCACGGTGCCCCATGTCCCGTCGACCTTGAACAAGCCGTGCCCCAGCGCGCGGGGAACCATGCACGTTATGTCGCGGCGCGGAGTCCGGTCGAGCGAGGCGGTGTGGGCCATCACGGACCTATCCGTTCTGCAGGATCGCTTCGAGCTCTTGGAGCTGGCGGCGTACCCCGCCGCAGACCTGGTCGCAAAGCTCGAATACGCCTGGATCGCTGATCGCATAGACGACGCTGTTTCCTCGTTTGGTGCGTCGGACCATGCCCGCGCTGTGGAGGATGCCGAGGTGCTTGGAGACGTTCTGCTGCGAGGCACCGAGCGCTCCTTGCAGCTCTCCGACGGTCGCGTCTGATTCTCGCAGCCGGTCGAGCAGCTTGATCCGCATCGGCTCGCCGAGCACACGAAAGCGCTGCGCGACGAGCTCGATCAGCGGCTCGGGGAGCGGGTGGGGGACGGGCGGTAGAACGTTCATGCGACGCACTCTAACACAAACGCACAGTTGTACGATTGACAAGTCGGTGTTGTAACGCTACTGTAGAGACCATCGTACTATCGTACAGTTGTGTAGTCATGGAATGCACGGAGAGGACAACATGTCCAGTCCCAAACGAGTCGTCATCCTGGGTTCGAGCTTCGCGGGCTTGACCGCCGCGCTCGAGCTGCGCAAGCGGGT
>JALYTU010000205.1 GCA_030854125.1 Actinomycetota bacterium
GTCCCGGACCGCGATGGCGCGACAGCCGCCGATGGCGCCGCGCTGGTGGTCAACCCGATGACTGCGCCGGATGGACGCTGGCAACGCGGCGATCAGCTCACCGGGCGACCGCCGCCTGCAGCGCGCGGCGCACGAACTGGCCGCGCAGGGTCTCCGGCGGGAACTCGCCCAGGCCGTGCGCCTCCATCCGTGGCTCCTCGAGCAGCCTCCGTGTACCTCGACTCGGAGACGCTGCTCGGGACACGCGCGGTGCTCGCCGCCGGGGCGCTCGAGCAGCAGGCGATCCTGCGCTGCTTCGGGGTCGCGCTGCACGAAACCCTCCACGCGAGGCACACGAAGCGCTGGGCGATCGAACACGACCACGAGCTGTCTGGATCAAACAACGAGGACGACCGGCACTAGCCGTGGACCGGCGCGATCGAGCGGCGCTGGACGCGCGGGCGCGTACTCGAGCGATGCGTGCGTGGCGCGTTCGTTACGGTCGACTGCCTTCCTCCTATGACTGGTCGCGCACCCACGCCCACCGTCGCGGCGGCGCCGCGCTCGCGCGGTTGAGCGAAGGCAACTGGCCAGCGGCCAGCGTCGTCACAGACATCTACGGCAGGTGGAGCGCGGCGCGCGCAGCGGCGGCTGGGCAGGGACAGCGAAAGTCCAGCGGGGTGAGCCCGGCGGCGGTACTGAGCTATGGGACGGCCACGAAAGTGTTGAGAGAGCCTCGCGGTAGGGGTGACATCGGCGGGTCGCGAGGGCGCCGCATGGCCGTTGCCACTCGTGCTCATAAAGCGGAGGCGCTCGGTCAGACGCTCAATGCTCGCACGCGATCAGAGCGCGCCGCGTCCGCGATGTCCCGAGCGAGCATGACGCGCGGGTCTTGAGACGCGCCCGCGAGGTTGAGCTCGATCAGAGGAACTCCCGCCTCGACAACCGCCGCGCCGAGCACCGCGGCTGTCTTGGCTTCTCCACGTACCCCTCCACGGGCCTGAACGGTCGCATCGGCGGCGAGGCGGGTCACCTCGCCGGCCGCTTCGACGATCGCGAGCAGAGGATCGGTTGCCGCATGCAACGCCTCGCGAAGCCGGAGCGCGTGGCCCGCCTCGCCGCGCTGGCGCTGGACGGCGAGCACTGTCTGGTATGCGGCTGCGTCGGTGTCGGCGAGCGCCAGCACGACATGCCGCAGCGCCTTTGCGCGAGCGCGGCGTTCCTCTATTGGCCTCGGGTCGAACGGTTGCTGGCGAAGCGAGACGGCGCTGACCATCTCCACCAGTGCTGCCGCCAGAGCACAGGTCCAGGCCAGGCTGGGTCCTGCCCCTGGGGTTGGCTCGACCGCGGCGACCCGCTCGACGATTTCCGCGAAAGCAAGCTCTGCAAAACCCACCATGACCCTATGGTCTCAGGTCAGCGCCAGTACGCTCGACGCAGCTCAAGTGACTGGTCTGCTCCTGGCCCGGCGAGGTATCGGCTGTGCATTGCCAATTTAGGTCGGCAGCTCGATCTGCAGGGGCGCGCGTCGGGCATTGCTGAGAGGGACCGCATCGTGATCCGGCGCCATGCTCCTGGTTCATGAGCAGGGCGTGGTGGGTGCAAAGAGCGTGCTCTTGCCCGATGATGATGACCCCTGAGCCACCGATAGCGAGAATCAGGATGTCGCACTGTGCGTTGGAGTGCTCGTCCACGTCGTCGCCCAGCGCCCAGCAGAGCAAGGTCGCGTTGAGGTTCCTGCTTGCTGTGCCTCACGACGGCGTGAGCGGGTCCCACGGTTGCGTTCTCGTTGGGACCCAACGTGTCACGTCGATGCAGTCACGCCTCGCCAGGGTGGCGAGAGTTCAATCGGTTGGCATTGCCGAGGCGATCGCCGAGCGCCTCGAGCTCGGGCTCGGGGAGGGTCGTCTCGTTGAGCGGGAAGAGCTCGTTTCATGTTGTGGGACGGATCGGCGCGCGGCGCTGATTGCGAGGGCGCCGACGCGGGTGGCGAGCACGCACGCGATCGCTGCCAGGACTGCGCCGGGGGTGTGGCGAGGGGGGCGAGTCCGGGGGCGTGGGAGAGCGCGAGACCACCACCACCCCGATGGCGGCGTCGGCGGTCAGGGGCCGATCGAGGGCGCAACGCTTCGGTTTCACCGTCGCGCTCCAGCCAATCGATCTTATCGATGCAGGCTGCGATCCTGGTACGCGTGGCCGACCCTCCGGAAGAGAAGATCGTCTTTACGATCGGGCATTCGACGCGCTCTCATGACGAGCTGTTGTCGTTGCTTGGCGAGGCTGGGGTCCGCACCCTCGTCGACGTGCGCGCATCTCCCAGCTCGCGTCGGCATCCGCAGTTCAACCGCGCGGCGCTCACCAGCTGGCTGCCCGGAGCCGGGATCGGCTACGTGCCCTTGTCGCAGCTCGGCGGACGCCGCGCCCCGAGCCCGGAGTCGCTGAATGGCGGCTGGCGCGAGCCCGGGTTTCGCGGCTACGCCGACTACATGTCCTCGCCCGAGTTCGCGGCCGGTCTCGTCCGCCTAGAGCTGCTGGCGTGTGCGCAGCCAACGGCGATCATGTGCGCCGAGGCTGTGTGGTGGCGCTGTCACCGCCGGCTGATCGCGGACGCGCTCACCGTCCGAGGCTGGCGCGTGGGGCACCTCGGAATAGGCGCCGGCCATGCGATCCACGAGCTGCCGGGGTTCGCCGTGGTGAAGCTCGGCATTGAGCTCAGCTACCCGCCATCAGACGACGCCGCGACCGCTGCGTTTCGTTCGTGCGCTGACGGTTGACCGTGAGACAGCGTTTCTGAAGCGCAGATGGGCTACGGTCGTTGCGTAGTTCGTCTTTTCGTCGCGCGAGACCTCGGTGGCGTGCCTGACCTACCAGCGTCAACGTCTGGAGCAGCATGGAGCTCAGCCGCACAACCAAGGTTCCGCCTCGCACGGGTCTCGCCGCGAAGCCAGTCGATATCACGTGACGGCGCTGAGCTCGCCGCCGGGCCCGCATACTGTCTCCGAGCTCTCTAGCGATCGGACCCGGGAAGGCGGTCATGGCGACTACCGCGGTGCTCTGTCACCGCGGCCGCTCGACGCAGAGTCGCGAGCGTGGCTTGCTCGCCTGCGCGGGATCGAGCCAGTGCGCCGACTCGCGATTGCCGAGTTGCACGAGCGTCTACGCCGCGAAGCGCGGTTCGAGATCCGCAAGCGCGCAAGACGCCTGCCTGAGCTTTCCGCGAGTGACCTCGACGATCTCGCCGTACAGGCCGCCAGCGACGCCCTCATGATGGTCTTGCGGAAGCTCGGCGAGTATCGGGGTGACAGTCAGTTCTGGACGTGGGCGCGAAGATTTGCGCAACTCGAAGCGCCAGTCAGCATCCGTCGCCGTCTGGGACACGACCACCTGGCGCCGGCCGACGCCTCGCCGGAGCTATTCGAGCCGGTGGCGGACGACTGCTCGCCCCCGGAGCTTGCCGAGCAACGGCTGCTGCTGCGGCGGGTCACAGACCTCATTGCTCAGCTGACGCAACGCCAGCGAACAGTGGTCGTCGCGATTGCGATCAACGGCGACTCGCCCGCGGCGCTGGCGATCGAGCTTGACACGACCCCGGGGGCGATCTACAAGACGCTGCACGACGCACGCAAGAAGTTGAAGGCCAGGCTTGCGTAGAGCCCGCCTCGGCGCGCCCCGGACGCTCAGGGCCACTCGGCCAGCGGATTGAGCGCAAACCAGGCAAGTCACCTCGTTTCACGGGTTGCCGAATCGTGGCTTGCCATCTGGAATGTTTGTGCCTGACGGGACTTATGCCCTGCGGGGCCACGTCTGTGGGGTTTGAAAGGATCGTGCGCTCTAGCCGATAGCGCGGCCATTCGGGGAGGAGAGCGGTGCGCAGCGTGGTTTCGATCCTGAATCGCGATCCAGACCTAGCGGAGGATCTCAGCGACAAGCAGCTCGTGATCGCGCGGCGAGACGTCGTCGCCGATGTCGAGAGCTATCCGCGCGGACCATGGGCAGTTGGCCCGGATGATTTCGATCAGGTCGCAAACCTCGGGCTACTGGTTGTCGACGGTCTTTTGGCGCGACATGTCACCGTGGCAGATCACATCGGCGCTGAGCTCCTCGGTCCGGGCGATGTTCTGCAACCATGGCTACGGATAGGCCCTGAACCGTCGGTGGCTACCGAGGTAAAATGGGAGGTGGTCGAGCCGATGCGGGCCGCTGTGCTCGACCGCGCGTTCTGCGCCCGGGTGACAAGGTGGCCGGAGATTCCTGCGGCGATCTCCCGGCGCGTAATGCTGCGAGCCCACTGGCTGGCGTTTCACCTGGCGGTTTGTCACCTGCGCCGCGTTGACGAACGGCTCCTGTTGGTGCTGTGGCACTTCGCTGACCGCTGGGGGACCGTAACCCCAGATGGCGTACGGCTCGACCTCCGGCTTACGCACGACCTGCTCGCTGCCGTCGTGGGGGCCCGGCGTCCGTCTGTGAGCTTGGCTGTGCGCCAGCTTACCGCTGACGGGCGGCTCCACTCCCGGCCACGCTCGCGGTGGCTGTTGCTCGGCCGGCCGCCTGAGGAGCTGCGAAAGTTGCACGAGCGCAGTAGCTCTCGCCGGCTGGTGCAGGGTGAGCCTGCCGTCGAAGGAATGAATCCTTGACGCGGTGCACGACAGCGCCCGCCTCGCGCGGGCGCCGCACAGCCGCGCGAATGGCCTGGTTCCGTCTTCAGAAGGTGTCGAGCTTTGAAGCAGGTCGACGTAAGATCCATAGCTGCGACGACGCTAGAGAGGTGTGAGCTCAAGTGCTGCGGAGTTGGACCAGATCGGCGACAAGCAATCCCTGGGGCTGAGCTGACATGGCCACGTCTCACTCCCACCTCGAAGCCGCCGTCGAAGAGATCGTCCGCGCATTGCGCAGCTATCGCGTGCTCACCCGAGCGGGTCTGCGCGAGGCCGTGAACGGCGCCGACTGGCCCGACGGGATGTTCGAGCAAGCACTGACGCGCTCGATCAAGCTGGAGCGTGTGCTCCGACTCACCGACGGGCTCCTGGAGATCGGGCCGCGCGAGCAGTAGCACGGATTCATGACGTGTTGCGACCGCGAAGCTCGCGGTATCGGGTGACCAGGGCTGCGGTGGACGGGTCTTGTCCGCTCAGGTCGGGTGCGTCGGCTTCGATCAGGGCGGGGGCGAGGCGCTGGGCCATGGCTTTTCCGAGCTCGACGCCCCATTGGTCGAAGGAGTCGATCCCCCAGATGGCGCCTTCGGTGAAGACGGTGTGCTCGTAGAGGGCGACGAGCTGGCCGAGCACCGAGGGGGTCAGCTTGGGCGCGAGGATAGTTGAGCTGGGCCGGTTGCCGGGCATCACCTTGTGGGCCACCAGCTCGGGGGACGTGCCCTCGGCGGCGATCTCCTTGGCGGTTCGGCCGAAGGCCAGGGCTGCGCTCTGGGCGAAGCAGCTGGCCATCAGCAGGTCGTGCTGGTCGCCGATCTCCCGGGTCGGTGAGGCGAAAGCGATGAAGTCCGCAGGGATGAGCTTGGTCCCTTGGTGGATCAGCTGGTAGAAGGCGTGCTGACCGTTGGTGCCGGGCTCGCCCCAGACGACCTCACCGGTCTGGTGCTCGACCGCACTGCCATCAAGGCGGACGGACTTGCCGTTGGACTCCATCGTCAGCTGCTGCAGGTAGGCGGGAAAGCGCGCCAGGCGCTGAGCGTACGGCAGGACAGCGTGGGTCTGGGCCCCGAAGAAGTTGTTGTACCAGACGTTCAGCAGGCCCTGGATCATCGGCAGGTTGGCTTCGGGGGCGGCGCTGGCGAAGTGCTCGTCGATGGTTCGAAATCCGGTCAGCATCTCGTGAAAGGCCTCTCGGCCGATCGCGACCATCAGTGAGAAGCCGATCGCGGCGTCATAGGAGTAGCG
>JALYTU010000206.1 GCA_030854125.1 Actinomycetota bacterium
GGATAGAGGTCGTCACTGCCCATGCTGCGGTTGACGGCGTTTAGGGCATAGGTGAGCGGCAGCCATTCGGCGAGCAGGTCCTCGAACGCTCCGTCATCGCCGGCGTCGGGCCGAGGAACCGCGCGCAGTGAGGCATCGTGGCTGACCGCGCGCGGCCCGGTGACGATGATCCCGAACTCCCCCGCCGTTTCGAGCGTGCCCCGGATGTGCAGGTAGTGCGCGAAGGTCTCCGCCCAGTCCTCCCACGGGTGCATCGTCGCGTAGGCACTCACGTGGTGCTCCTCCCAGCCACTGGGAGGACCGTTCTGATAGTGGCGCTCGAGCGCCTGCGCGTAGTCATCACGCTCGTCATCAAACAGCGCCCGGCAGGCCGTCCATGCCTCGTCGCCAGAGATGATCAACGGCTGAAAGTAGTGCCCGAGCTCGTGACGCAGATGACCGAGCATCGTCCGGTAGGGCTCGCCGAGTTCCAGCCGGCGCGCCTCGCGTCGCGCGTCGTCGGACTCGGCCAGGTCGATCGTGATCAGACCGTCGGCGTGACCGGTGGCCACCGGCTGCTGCGCGCTGGAGAGCAGGTCGAAGCGCAGCGAAGCTGGCGTGACCCCGGGGAGATTGAGCTCGAGCAGCTGCATCACCACCCGCCGCTTGTCCTGCTCGGCGGCGGCAAAGCGCGCCAGGCCATCGAGATCGTGGTCTCCGGGCCGGGTCCGGGTCAGCTCGCAGGCACGGCACAGCCGCCCGGGCACGGACACCATCCAGTTACAGCGGGCCAGCTCGGCGTTCGCGCAGCGGTACAGGCTCTTGGCTCGCCCGCCCTCCAGCGCCACGACGCTGCGCTCATCGGGAACGAACCCGAGCGCGGTCGAGCAATTCAGGCACTGAGTGTTCTCGAAGAACACGAGGTGACCGCAGTGACCGCACGCGAAGGAGCGCATTGGCACCACGTTAGACGGCCCCGGTGGACGTTGCCGGTGCCGGGTGCTGAGCTACCCTCCGACTGCGCGCCGCCCTTGCGGACAGAACGTCACCCGCGCGCCGCGATCCTCAGAATGAACGGTGCTGCGCGAATCAGAACGGTGTGGGGTTGGGCCGCCCTCGGCGGGACCGGCTCGCTGCTGATCGCGCTGGCGGGGCCACGCGCCACCGCCGATGCGACCTCGCCGTGGTGGTTTGCGCCCTCGATCCCCGGCGGTCGCGGTACAGCGACCGTACTGGTCTACGTCGGGATCGCTCTCCTGTGCATCGGCTGGGCCGGGCTCGGGCGTCACGCCGCAGGCGAGGACACGCGACAGCTGATGGTGATCGCCGCTGTGTGGCTGCTGCCGCTGATGCTCGGTCCGGCGCTGTTCAGCCGTGACGTCTACAGCTACCTGGCCCAGGGCACGGTCCTGCACGTTGGCGCCAACCCCTACCACACCGCACCCGACTCTCTGACCGCTGGGCCTCACGCCGCCGTGCTGGCCGCGGTCTCGCACTTCTGGCGCCACACGACCGCGCCCTACGGGCCGCTGTTTCTGGGCGTGATGAGCGTGATCGTGGGTGTCACGGGCAGCCACCTCGTGGCCGGCGTGCTGGTCACTCGTGCGATCGAGCTTGCCGGGGTCGGCCTGCTGGCCGCCGCCGTGCCTCGCCTGGCCCGCAGGCACGGAGCCGATCCGGGACGGGCCCTGTGGCTGGCCGTGCTCAATCCGCTGATCGCGCTCGAGCTGATCGCCGCCGGGCACAACGATGTGCTGATGGCGGCGCTGCTGGTCGCTGGGATCACGGTTGCCCTCAGTGGCCGGCCGATGCTCGGGATCGTGCTGTGCGCCCTGGCCGCCACGTTCAAGCTGCCGGCGCTCGCCGGTGCCCTGTTCATCGCCATCGCGTGGGCTCGCGAGGAACGGGGGCTCACCGCGCAGCTGCGCTTCCTCGCCGTCGCGGCGGCCGCGATCGCGGTCACCCTGGCCGCGGTCAGCCTGGTGACGGGCGTCGGTCTGAGCTGGCTGTCAACCAACCTGCTGTCGACTCCAGCCAAGGTTCGCCTGGCGATCACCCCGTCGACCGGCGTTGGATACACGGTGGCCGGGCTCCTGCACGACATGGGCCTGGCGGTCAACTCGCGCAGTATCGAGGCGGCCTTCGGGACGGTCACGCTGGCGCTGACCGGGGTGCTGGGAATCGTGCTCGCCTGGCGGCTGCGAATCCGCACGCTGGCCCTGTTCACCGGCGTGCTGCTGATCGCCGCCGCGGCCGGCGGCCCGGCGGCGTGGCCCTGGTACTTCAGCTGGGGACTGGCGCTGCTCGCGGCCTGCCCCGTCCCGCAGCGGTCACTGGTACTGGCGGCCGGCTCGATCGTTGCCGTGTTCCTGATCAAGCCCAACGGCATTCTCGCGCTCCCGCTGCCCAGTGCCCCGGTCGTGATGGTGGTGTACGCGGTGCTCGCGGGCCTGTACTGGAGCGGGCGCCGTGGTGGGCGGGGTCGCGGGCCGGCCGCGCGGACCCACTCGGCTCTGGCGGGCACGTGAGCAGCAGCCATCCCGACACCCGTCTGCCGCCGGACAGCGACGTGGGCGCGATGCTCGCCCGCCAGCGTGACCATCTCGCCGGGCGGATGCCGTCCGAGCTGACGCTGCCGATCGCCATCGGCATCCCGGTGCTGCTGGCTGCCGTGCTCTGCCTGCTGCAGATCGACGGGCGCAGCCTCGGCTTCGACGAGGCGGCGACCGTCACCATCGCCTCCCAGAACGGTTCGGCGCTCGGCGCCGCGATCGCGCACGACGGGGGCAACATGTCGGGCTATTACCTGCTGCTGCACGTTCTCATCGCGGCCTTCGGCAACAGTGAACTGGTGCTCCGGCTGCCCTCCGCGCTCGCCGCCGTGACCACAGTGGGATTGATCGGGGCGATCGCCGACCGTCTGTTCGGGCGCCGCGCGGCGCTGTTCTCGGCCACCCTGTGCGCCGTCAGCCTCCCGCTCGTCTTCTGGGCCCAGAACGCACGCGGGTACGCGCTCATGGTGGGCTTCGTGTGCGCGGCCTACCTCGCCTTTCTCTCACTCGTGGACCCCCCGCCCGGACCCGAGCGCACCGGCTCGCATCCCGATCGCCGCCGCTGGGCGGTCTACGTGTTGAGCATGACCCTGGCCACCTACGCCAGCTTCGTAGCCGTGCTGATCGTCCCCGCGCAACTCATCGCGCTGCTCCCGCGCCGGCGTCGTGCGCGGCTGCTGTCGATCGCCGCCGCGCTCGGGGCCTACGCGGTGCTGTGCGCTCCGCTGATCGTGCTCGCCGTCCAACGCGGCGCCGGCCAGCTGTTCTGGGTGCCCCGGCCCACCCAGGAGATCGAGAAGCAGGTGCTCGAGTCGCTCACCTCGGCCGGTCTGCAGCCAAGCTTTCACCACACCCCTCTGACCACCGTCCTGACCGTGCTCAGCGTGCTCGCGGTGCTCGTCACCGCGATCTGGGTCTGGCGCGCCGCCCGCCGCGGTGAACGCGTGTGGGCACGCGGAGCCACGGTCGCCTGGCTGGCGGTGCCGCCGGTGCTCTCGTTTCTCTACTCGCTGGTCGCCCAGCCGATGTTCCTGCCGCGCAATCTGCTCATGTCCGTGCCGGCGGTGGCGCTGCTGATCGGCGCCGCACTCGCCGCCCCGAGGATGCCACGGCGGCTGGGACTGATGCTGTTCGTCGCCCTCGTCGTGCTCCGGGGCGCACAGGTGCTACCCACCTATGGCGTCTCTCCCGAGCCCTGGCAGCAGGCGAGTGCGACGGTACTTCAGCGCAGCCGGCCCGGAGATTGCATCGCCTTCTATCCCCTGGACGGCCGGATGGCCTTTCAATATTTCTTCTCCCGCACGAGCACACCCGGTTACGGGCCGCGCGAGATCCTGCCGATCGCGCCGTGGGACTCCACGCAGATCTTCGTCGAGCGCTACTACACGCTCTCCTCGGCCCAGATTGCGCGTCGCGCCGCCGGCTGCCACCGGCTGTGGTTCGTCTCCAGTCACGAGGGCCAGCGCAACGGCCCTGCCGAGTCCGTCGATCACCGGACGCGCTTCCTGGCTCTGCGCCGCCGTCTGGAGGCGGCCTTCGGTCACGCTCCCGTGGAGCAGCTCGGCTACGCGGCGGCGATCCACATCCAGCTGTTGCCCGGGCCGCTGCGCTGAGCGCTGGGCTTCCGATTCGGGACCCTACGGCCGGAGCGTCGTACCCCAGAAGGTGAGCATGCTCAACCCCGCCAGCAACAGCACGTTGCTCCACAGCAGCACGGTCCAGAACCGCCCGCGCGCGTAGCGGCCGAGCACCATGATCGCTGGGAAGGCGGTGATCAGCAGGCGCGGGTTGGGCGGGACGAACTCCGAGGTGAGCGCGAGGAAGCTCACCCCGGCGGTCCACACCAGCGCCTCGGGCGAGATCCGCCGGCGCTGGAGCACGGCGAGGATCAGCATCCCGCCGAGCAGGACGGCCCCGATCAGGCCGACGACGAGGTTGAGGTTGATCGTCGGCTGGTTGAAATGCGCGAATGAGAGCTCGCTGGCCAGGCGGGTCGTCAGGTGCACAAGCGCCAGGGCGTCGGTCTTCTCGCTCCAGCCATGGTGCTGGGCCCGGTAGTTGGCCAGCGGCGTGCCGGTCCACAGCCACAAAAAGAGCGCGAAGCACGCCAGTCCAAGCCCGGAGAGCAGCGGGGCGACGATCACGCGGCGCAGGGCCGACACCCGCCACCCTCGCCGGCGCCATTCCAGCAGCGCCGAGATCGCGCAGACGGGAATCAGCACGACGGCGACCGGCTGCACCGCCGTGGCGAAGCCCGCGAGGACGCCCGCGAGCAGCCACCGCTTGCGTTCCAGGTAGAAGATGCACGCCGCCGCCAGCGGCATCAGCAGGCCCTCGGAGTAGACCATCGAGAAGATGACCGATCCGGGGAAGAGGATGAACAGGATCGTCGCGCGCCGCGCGGTGAAGCGGTCCCACCATCCCTCGGCGAGCCGGTACACGTAGATGCAGGCCACCGCCCCACCAATCAACGCGATCAGCATGCCGGACACGCTCGAGGCCCAGATCGCGTCCTGGCCGGCGACCTTGAAGATCGGTTCGACGAGGTAGATCGCGAGCGGGAACAACGGAAAGAATCCCAGCGTCGTCTGCGCGTCGGAGGGATGACTGGGGTAGCCCTGGTTGGCGACCTCGCGATACCAGAGACCGTCCCAGTTGGAGATTTCGTGCAGGAAGTCGTGGTGGCCGAAGGAGGCCTGGAGGTAGGCCGCGAGCAGGAGCAGGCAGCGGCTGGCCAGGTAGATGCCGAGCACGAACAGCAGGTCCCGGGAGATCGAGATCGCGAACAGGGACCGGCGCCGCGGCTGCGCGCGCGTGATGATGGGTTCGCCGCTCGGGGTCGGCTCGGTGATCTCGCTCGCGCCGGCCGGCACCGGCTCGATGACCACCGCGCCGGCGGGCGGTAGCTCCAGCGGGTCTGCGACCGGCTCGAGACGCTCGGGGACGGTCTCCACGGGCGCGAAGTCTAGGTTGTGTGCAGGCGCTTCGCCTTAAGGACGGGCTAAGAGGCTGAGAGAGCGATCAGCCGCCGAGCGCCTGAAGGCGGACCGTTCCCGTCCAGCGCATCGTGTCGGTGCACTGCGCGGTGATCCCCTGGCACGGGCTGGCCAGATAGCCTTGCTGGGCGCCGGCGGAGCTCAGCGGCCAGCCGACGGCGACCGGAGCGTACGGATTGGCTGGTAACCGCCCGCCGGTCAGCGACAGCTTGCTCACCGCGACCGTGGCCGCGCCGCCGTCCCAGAGCGAGGGTCCGAGGGTGTAGTCATCGGCAACGCAGTCACCGTCATGCCCCGCTCCCATTGGG
>JALYTU010000207.1 GCA_030854125.1 Actinomycetota bacterium
GCGGGGGAGAGCGCGGCCAGAAGCTCCGCGGTCTGGGCGCGGGCCTCGGGCGTTCGCGTCTCGACGAGGTTGAGCACCGCGGGCGCGGCGCTGCGGTCACCGGCCCGCAGCCGCTGGGCCAGTGCCACCGGCTCCCGGCTCAAGCTGGGGTGGCGCTATCGACGACGTGGCGTTCAGAGACCAGCGAGATGATGTCGCGCATCATCTTGTTCAAGTCCCAGTCCTTCGGCGTGTAGACGGCGGCCACACCGGCCGCCCGCAGGGCGTGGGCGTCGGCGTCGGGGATGATTCCGCCGACGACGACCGGTATCTCGCCCACGCCCGCCGCCTGCAGCGCGCTGAGCACCGAGGGGATCAGCTCGGCGTGAGAGCCCGACAGGATCGAGAGCCCGATCACGTGCACGCCCTCCTCAGCCGCCGAGCTGGCGATCTGGCCCGGGGTCAGGCGGATCCCCTCGTAGACGACGTCCATGCCGGCGTCGCGGGCCCGCACGGCGATCTGCTCGGCGCCGTTGGAGTGGCCGTCGAGGCCGGGCTTGCCGACCAGAAATTTCAGACGGCGTCCGAGCGCCTCGGAGAGTTGTTCGACCTCGTCGCGCAGCTCGGCGACATCCTCGCTGGAGACCGCGGCCGCCTCGCCGACCCCCGTCGGGGCGCGATATTCGCCGAACACCGTGCGCAGGGTCTGTGACCACTCGCCGGTGGTCACGCCGGCACGCGCCGCGGCGATCGTGGCCGGCATGACGTTCTCGCTGGTGTCCCGGGCGGCGGCGGTCAGGTCGGACAGCGCGCGCTGCACGGCGCCCTCGTCGCGCTCGGCGCGCCACTGGTCAAGTGCCGCGCGGCGCTCGGCCTCGACCGCTGGGTCCACGACGAGGATCCCGCCGTCGGCATCCGCGGTCAGCGGCGAGGGCTCGGTGGAGGTGAAGCGGTTCATGCCCACCACCGTCAGGTCCCCGGACTCGATCCGCGCCCAGCGCTCGCGCTGGGATTCGACCAGGGCGGATTTCATGTAGTCGACGGCCTGCACCGCGCCCCCGTGCTCAGCGACCCGCGACATCTCGGCGCGCGCGCCGGTCACCAGTTCGGAGACCAGACCCTCCATCACGACCGAGCCCTCGAAGATGTCCGGGTACTCGAGCAGGTCTGTCTCGTAGGCGAGGACCTGCTGTAGGCGCAGCGACCACTGCTGGTCCCACGGCCTGGGCAGCCCGAGGGCCTCGTTCCAGGCCGGCAGTTGGACGGCGCGAGCCCGCGCGCCCCGGCCGAGGGTCACCGCGAGCGCCTCGAGCGCGATCCGGTAGACGTTGTTCTCCGGCTGAGCCTCGGTGAGGCCGAGCGAATTGACCTGCACGCCGTAGCGGAAGCGCAGCTGCTTGGCGTCAGTGACCGCATAGCGCTCACGGCCCAACTGCTCCCACAGCTGGCCCATCGCACGCAGCTTGGCGTGCTCCTCGACAAATCGCACGCCGGCGTTGACGAAGAACGAGATGCGACCGAACACCTCGCCCATCAGCGATTGGGGCACCCGCTCGCGCACGGCGTCGAGCACGGCGATCGCGTTGCTCATCGCATAGGCGATCTCCTGGACGGGGGTTGCTCCGGCCTCCTGCAGGTGATAGGAGCAGATGTTGATCGGGTTCCAGCGGGGCACGTTGGTGACCGTGTAGGCGATCGTGTCGGCGATCAGCCGCATGCTGGGCTCGGGGGGAAAGGCGTACGTGCCCCGGCTCAGATACTCCTTGAGAATGTCGTTCTGGGTCGTGCCCTGCAGCTTTTCGGCGGCGACCCCCTGATCCTGGGCGGCGACGATGTAGAGCGCCAGCAGCCAGGCGGCGGTGGCATTGATCGTCATCGAGGTGTTCATCTCATCCAGCGGGATGCCCTCCAGCAGGGTCCGCATATCGCCGACGTCGGCGATCGACACGCCGACCTTGCCGACCTCGCCGCGCGCCAGCTCGTGATCGGGGTCATAACCGGTCTGCGTGGGCAGGTCGAAGGCGACCGACAGGCCGGTCTGCCCCTTTTCGAGATTGCGCCGGTACAGCTCGTTGGAGCGTTTGGCGTCGGAATGACCTGCGTAGGTCCGCATCATCCACGGGCGATCACGGTCGGGCAGCCGCGGCGGGGGCGTCTCGGGCATGGCGTCATTGTAAAGTGGCCGTGATCGCCTATGCCTGATCAGAGCTCAGCCGCGAGCGAGCACGCGATCCTCCAGGAGATCACCGCGCCGCTCGAGACCCTGCCCGACGACCCCGTCGCGATGGTCCATGCGGATTTCCCCAGCGCGCTGCGCGGCTATGACCGCGCCGCTGTTGACGCCTACGTGCAGCAGATCAGCCAGATGGTGGCCGAACTGCACGCGACCCGTTCGCCTGAGGCGGCCGTCCGGCGTGCCCTGGAGCGGGTCGGCGAGCAGATCTCCGGAATCCTGCAGCGCGCCCACGAGACGGCCGAGCAGATCACCGGCCAATCGCGCGGGGAGGCAGAGGATCGCCTCGAGCAGGCGCGCGGCGAGGCCGCCGAGATCATTGAGGCCGCCGAGCAGCGGGTCCGCGATCTCGATGCTGACACCGACCGGATCTGGATCGAGCGCGGCCGGATCATCGACGACGCGCGGGATCTCGCCCGCCAGCTGCTGTCGGTCGCGGACACCGCCGCCCAAGCCTTCCCCGAGCCCGAGACCGCTGCGGCCGAGCCGGATGACGATCGCGGGGGAGATAGGCCGCGGGAGGAGCAGGACGAGCTCCAGCGCCAGGACGAGCTCGAAGGCCGCCACGACCTCACAACCCACGTCCACCTTGACGACGATCAGCCCGAGGACGCCGGTCACGGAGAGCCCGAGCCGGCCCCCGAGGACCAGACCCCGCTCTACGACGATGTCGGGGCGACGGTTCGCTATGACCCGCTGCAGCCCGAACCGGACGAGGTCGCCGGCGAGGACGGGGACCCCGGCGAACCCGCCGAACCGCAGGTGCGCGGGACCCGCGCCGCGATCCCGCCGGCGTCTGAGGCCGCCCACCGGCGGCCCGAGACGCGCTGATCTGAGCTTTTGCGGGCCCCGTCTGTCGTGCGCGTGATCGACCTCATGCATCTCGGGCGCGAGCGCGTGATCGGCTGCTGGCAGGTCGACGACGTGATCATCGACCCGGGGCCGAGCTCGACGCTGGACACGTTGCTGGCGGCGATCGGGGAGACGCCGCCGCGCGCGATCCTGCTCACCCACATCCACCTCGACCACGCCGGAGCCGCCGGGACGCTGACCGAGCGCTGGCCGCAGGTCGAGGTCTACGTGCACGAGCGGGGCACGCGCCACCTGGCCGACCCGGCGCGCCTGGTCGAGTCCGCGACGCGGCTCTACGGGGAGGACATGGACCGGCTCTGGGGCGAGATGCGCCCGGTGCCCGAGGACCGTCTGCACAGCCTCGTCGGCGGCGAAACGCTGTTCGGTGATGCCTTCGAGGTCGCCTACACACCAGGTCATGCCGCGCACCACGTGTCCTACCGCTACGGCGATACGGCGTTCGTCGGCGATGTCGGCGGGGTGCGGATCACCCCGGACTCGATCGTCGTACCGCCGACTCCTCCACCGGACATCGACATCGAGGCCTGGCAGCGTTCGATCGCGGTGGTCCGTTCGTGGGCGCCCTCCCGGCTGGCCATGACCCATTTCGGAGACAGCGCCGATGTGACCGCGCATTTGGACGAGCTCGAGGCACGGCTGGACGCGTGGTCAGCGCTGGCGCGGGAGGGTGATCGCGACCGCTTCATTGCCACCGTGCAGGCCGAGATCCTGCGTGACGGCAGTCCCGAGCAGGCGCGGACCTATCAGCAGGCGGCGCCGGTGCAGCAGCTCTACGCCGGCTACGAGCGGTACTGGGCTAAGCGCGCCTGACCCATGCGCGGCGCTATTCTGGGCGCCGATGTCGACCGTGCAACTGCCGCGCGTTCGCGAGTCGGGCACCGGGACAGGAGGACTCTGGCGTGTGCTTGTGCTCAACGACGAGCACAACACCTTCGACCATGTGGCCGAGACGCTCGCCTCCGTGGTCCCGGGCGTCTCGCTGGCCGATGGCTACCGGATCGCTGATCGCATTCACAACCGAGGCTACGCGCTCGTCTGGAGTGGCCCCCGCGAGGATGCCGAGTACTACTGGTTGCGTCTGGACGACGCTGGGCTGACGATGGCCCCGCTCGAGAACGGCTGATCGCGGGGGCGTAACGTGGTTCGGCCCCCCCGGGTCCGGTCGCGCCCGGGTGGGTCCGAGCGGCTTGCTCAGGCCGCGGGGGTGGGGACTTCGCGCGCGACGGCGCGCGCTGGGGCCAGCTTGGCGGCCTGACGGTCGGGGCTGATCCGGACGACGTTCCAGACCAGGCCGAGCTTCTCGAGCAGTGAGATGAGCAGGCCCGTCGGATCGGCCATCCGCTCCCAGAACTTCAGGCCGTGAAAAGCCGATGTGGGGAAGGCGTGGTGATTGTGGTGCCAGGCCTCACCCATCGAGAGCGGCGCCAGCCAGAACACGTTGCGCGACTCGTCCGCGACATCGAAGCGCTTGCGCCCGAAGAAGTGGCAGACCGAGTTGATCGACCAGGTCACGTGGTGCAACAGGAAGATGCGCACGAAGCCTCCCCACAGCAGTGCGGTCAGCGCCGTGCCGATGCCGCCACCGACGACCCAGCCCAGCGTGAACGGGATCGCCATCCCGAGGATGACCCACAGCCAGAAGAGCTTGTCAACCGCGCGAAGCACCTGGTCCTTGACGAGGTCCGGCGCGAAGCGCTCGCGCTCGGCCGTCCCGACACTCTCGAACAGCCAACCGACATGAGCGTGCCACAGGCCCTTGACGGCGCCGGCGAAACCGGGGCCGGCGAGGTGGGGCGAATGCGGGTCGCCGTCCTGATCGGTGAAGGCATGATGCTTGCGGTGGTCGGCCACCCAGGTGATGACCGAGCCCTGGACGGCCATTGAGCCCAGCACGGCCACGAGGGCGCGAAACGCACGCGAGGACTCAAAGGCCCGGTGGGTGAACATCCGGTGATAGCCCATCGTGATCCCGATCGCGGTGACCACGTAGAAGCCGATCAGCAGGCTGAGCTCAAGCGGGCCGATCGCGCGGTTCCACAGCAGGATGACGGCGACGACGAGGCCGACCAGCGGTGCCGGGACGCCGATGAGATTGACGATCTTGTGAGTGCGGCTCATGGTCTTATGAGCCTACCCACTCAGGGGTCGAAAATCTCCGTTGCAATACACGACTTCAGACGCCAAACTTGTAGAAGAGAAATGAAAGATGGCTGACCAGCCGTGGCACGAGCTGCCGCCGGAGATCGCCTCCGTGCTGCAACCGCACCTCGGCAGCATCACCGACGAGATGATCGGAGCCGTCGCGATGGTGCCGGCCTACGCGCGCCCCCTCGAGGGCCCGCTCGGAGACGGTATCCGGGATGGGGTGCAGGCGGCGCTGCGTCACTTCCTCGCCGAGGTGCGCGCGGGGGGCGAGGTCGTTCGCCCGGACGTGTATTCGGCGCTGGGCCGAGGCGAGATGCGGGCCGGACGCAGCCTCGAATCGCTGATGAGCGCCTACCGGGTCGGCGCCCGGGTCGCCTGGCGCCGGTTTGCCGCCGCCGGGGTGCAAGCGGAGCTCGAGCCCGCCGTGCTGTATGAGCTCGCGGAGTCGATCTTCGCCTACATCGACGTGCTCTCGGCCGAGTCGGCGGCGGGATACGCGCTCGAGCAGTCGGCGGCGGCCAGCGAGGCCGAGCTGCGACGGCGGCGGTTGGTCCGGATGCTCGTGCGCGAGCCCGCCCCTGAGCCCGCCGCGGTCGAGGTGG
>JALYTU010000208.1 GCA_030854125.1 Actinomycetota bacterium
GTCCTGCACGTCTGGACTATGTCCCAGATCCGCGTAACGCGCTCCGCGGGGCTCCCGGTCGGCCCCGGGAGCCGGCCACGCGGGAACCGTCCGCCGGCCATGGTGAGGTTATATGCTCACGCTCCCCAATCCACAAACAAATGGAGGTTCGGGTTATGAAAACGGTCGTGGCTGATTTCAAGAGCTTCCTGATCAAGGGCGATCTCGTCTCACTAGCCGTTGGCCTGGTGATAGCGCTGGTCTTCGCCGCCCTGGTCAAGGCCCTGATCGCGGATCTGATCACGCCGATCATCGCCCTGATCTTCGGCCAGCAGGACTTCTCGGCCCTCTCGTTCTCGATCAACTCGAGCCACTTCCTGTACGGAGACTTCATCAACAACCTGATCACGTTCGTGACCACCGGCGCAGCGATCTTCTTTTTCGTGGTCAAGCCCTACGAGACGTTCCTGAATCGACGGGCCACGGGAGACCCGACCGTCAAGAAATGCCCCGAGTGCACGAGCGAGATACCGGCCGCGGCGACACGATGCCCTCAGTGCACCGCGCAGCTCGGAGCCGCGCCGGCTGCACTCTGAGCGGCGGGCACGGGGCGAGCGCCGAGCCGGGCTCGCTCACCCCTCAGGCGGCGTCGGGAGCCGGCGTCTCGACGGTTGCGCCGTCGAGCACCGTAATAACGCGCCCGCGTCGGCTGCGGGTGAACTGCACTGTCCCGGCGCTGCGCGCGTAGATCGTGTCGTCCTTGCCGATGCCGACCCCGTCACCGGGCTTGAAGCGGGTGCCGCGCTGGCGGACGATGATCTCGCCACCGGTCACGTTCTGGCCCGCGAAGATCTTGACGCCGAGGCGCTTGGCGTTTGAGTCCCGGCCGTTGCGGCTGGAGCCGAGTCCCTTCTTATGAGCCATTGCTGACCTCCGTCTGATCTGCGGATTTGTCCTGCGCGCCCACCGGTGACGCGTCGGCGGTCTTCGCGCGCTTGGTCGTCGCGCGCTTGGTCTTCGCGCCCCCGCTCAGCGAGCCGATCTCGATCCGCGTCAGCTCCTGACGATGCCCGGCGCGACGCTTGTAACCGCGCTTGGGCTTGAACTTGACCACACGGAGCTTGGGACCACGCTCGTGACTGAGGATCCGAGCGGGGACGGTGACACCGCTGAGGGCATCACCATCGCGCAGGTCCTCGCCATCCACGATCAGCAGCGGCGTCAGCTGCACGGTGTCGCCGTCGGCGTCGGGCAGCCGCTCGATCAGCAGGGACTGGCCCTCCTGGACGCGGTACTGCTTGCCGCCTGTCTTGATGATCGCGTACATGGTTATTCCGAGCTTGGTGCCGAGGAGGCCGACGAGGCCGTGGCACCCGAACGGCCGCGGCCGCCTCTGCGGCCGCGACGTCGCGGCGTGGATTCTAGCTCGTCATCGTCGGAGTCCGAGTCCTCGCCGGCCCGGGCGCCCCGAACGTCGACCAGTGACGCGATCGCCGCCGTCCGCCCGACCTCATCGATGCGAACCATGTGCTTCTCGCCGACATAGCGGGTACCGCCCTTGACCTGGATGATGTACCCGTCGATCTTGGCCACGGCATCGCCGGCGCTGTACATATGCGGCTCGATGATCTCCACGTGGACCTCCTCGCCCTCGCGGAAAGGCAATGCCCGCTCGAGCACCTCCTCGCGATCGGCCTCCAACAGCACCGCGAAGTGATCAAGCGGGAGACCCTCGGAGCCCTCGAAGTGAAACCACTTGCCGGTCTCCTCCTCGACGGCGTGCAGCACACGGGCACCGTTGCCGGTGAACTCGGCGCTGACCCGGGGGTTCATCTGGATCAGGACCGCCTCGGACTTGGTCCCCTTGGCGAGGTCGCGCATCCGGCGCTCAAACGCGATCGCGATCGTCTCCTCGGAGCGGATCACCCCTTCGCCGTTGCAGGTCGGGCACGGCCGGGTCATGATCTCCCGGACGCCTTCGGTCACATTCTGGCGCGTCATCTCGACCAGCCCGAGCGGCGAGATCTCGACGACGAAGGTCTTGGTGCGGTCCTCGTCCAGCGCCTTGCGCAGAACCTTGAGGACCGCTTCGCGGTTGCGGGCCCGCGCCATGTCGATGAAGTCGATGACGATGATCCCGCCGATGTCACGCAGGCGCAGCTGGCGCACGACCTCCTCGGCGGCCTCGAGGTTGGTCTTGGTGATCGTGTCCTCCAGGCGCGCGCCCTTGCCGCGGCCGATGAACGAGCCGGAGTTGACGTCGATCACCGTCAACGCCTCGGCGTAGTCGATGATCAGGTAACCACCGGAGGGCAGATCGACCCGGCGCGAGAGCGTCGAGGCGAGCACATCCTCGACGCCGAAGGCCTGCAGCAGCGGAGTCTCCTCCTCCCACAGCTCGACCTGGTCCACCAGCTCGGGGGCGGTGCGCGAGAAGAACGAGGTCAGCCGCCGGTGCTGCTTGGGGTCGTCGACCACCGCACGTTCGAACTCGGCTGAGAAGATGTCGCGCACGACGCGGACCGAGAGATCGGCCTCCTGGAAGACCAGAGCCGGGGCCGCGGTCTCCTCCACGCGCTTGGAGAGCACCTCGCCGAGCTTGAAAAGGTAGAGCAGCTCGCGCTCCAGATCGGCGCGTTTGGCGCCCTGGGCCGAGGTGCGGATGATCGCGCCGGCGCCCTTGAGATCAAGCTTGGCGGCCTCCTTGCGCAGGCGCTCGCGCTCCTTGTCGTCCAGGCGCCGAGAGACGCCGACGCCCTCGCCGTAGGGCGCGTAGACCATGTAGCGCCCGGCGATCGTGAGATCCATGGAGAGCCGGGCGCCCTTGGTCTTCAGGGGATCCTTGACGACCTGCACGACGATCTCCTGACCGGGCTTGATCATGTCCGTGATCTGTCGCCCGTCGCGGGCCGATCCACGACCCCGGCGCGGAGCCTCGACCCCGGGGAGCACGATCTCGTCGACGTGCAGGAAGCCGTTCTTCTCCAGGCCGATGTCGACGAACGCCGCCTCCAGCCCGGCGAGCACGTTGTCGACCCGGCCCTTGTAGATGTTGCCGACGATCGAGCGGTTGCCGCGGCGCTCGAGGTAGAGCTCGGCGACGTGATACTCGGCGCTGCGCCCGGCGGGCTTGCGACGCCGGCGGGATGAGCTTGGGACGGGCGTGCGCGGCGTGACCGAGCCTGTCGCCTCGAGCAGCGCGACGCGAGTTTCTCCGCGATCAACGCTGACCAGCACTTGCTTCTTCAATTTTTTTCCTTTGAAAGTGGTGGGCCGCGCGCGGAGGATCGCGCGCAGCGTCGGTTAAGAAAGTAGCGCGCGGGGCTTGCCCGCGGTGGCGACTCGTGCCTGGACATAGATCGACTGCAGCAGGCCGACCGCAACGAAGGTGACGATCACCGAGGACCCCCCGTAGCTCATCAGCGGCAGCGGGACGCCGGTGATGGGCATGATCCCGATCGTCATGCCGATGTTCACGAAGACCTGGAACATGAGCATCGCCAAGATGCCCCCGGCGATCAGGCTGCCGAACAGATTCTTGGCCATCGTGAGGATCCGCAGTGTGCGCCAGATCAGCAGCGCGTAGAGCGAGAGCAGGATCGCTCCGCCGACGAACCCGTAGGTCTCCCCGACCGAGGCGAACACGAAATCGGTGTCGTTGGCCGAGAGGAAGCCCTGGGTGGTCTGGGTGGCCAGGACGCCGCGGCCGGTCTTCTCGCCCGAGCCGATCGCGATCAGGGATTGGTGGATGTTGTAGGTCGCGCCCTGGGGGTCTGAGGAGGGGTTGAGGAAGCCGAACAGGCGCTGCTCCTGATAGTGGCTCAGGGTGTGGACGCCGAGCGCTGGGCCGACCACGAGCGCGAAGGTCAGCGCGGCGGCGAACAGGAGCCCCAGGCTGGCGAGATGCTTCCAGGAGGTGCCGGCGAAGAACAGCACGCTGAACCCGATGGCCACGTAGACCATCCCGGTGCCGAGGTCGGGCTGGGGGATCACGAACATCGCCGCCACCAGGGCCAGCAGCATGATCCGGGCCGTCGTGCGCCGCTCGTCCAGGCGCCGCGCCCGATCCACGGCAAACGCCGAGAGGGCGACGATGACGAGGATCTTGCCGAACTCCGAACTCTGGAACAGCATGAAGGGCAGCGGGATCCAGCGCCGCGCACCCATGATCGGGGGCATCGCATAGACGACGATGTTGAGCGCGACCATCACGCCGAAGAGGCCGTACTTGTACTCGCGCAGCCGCGAGTAGTCCAGCCGACTGAGGATCAGCACGATGATCACGCCAAGCCCGGCGTAGACGGCCTGGCGCTCGGCGAGGTTGGTGTCGTGGACCGCATTGTGGAGGGTGAGGACCGAGCAGCTGACCAGCCCGACCGCGGCGAGCAGCAGCAGCGGGTCCAGGCGCAGCATCATCCGCGGCCGCTTGGCCGCCTGGACCTCGTCCCCGGGCTGGATGATCGTGGCGCTCATCGCGTCTGGGAGGTCCCCGCCACGTAGGGGCCCGGCGTGCCAAAGAACCACTGGTTGAGGATCTGGCGCGCCACCGGCGCCGCCGCGACCGCGCCGAAGCCGCCCTGCTCGACGTGGACGATCACGACGATCGGCTTGGTCGTCGTCGTGGCGGGCACGAAGCACGCGTACCACGAGGTGTCGGCCTGGCCGTTCTGCTGAGCGGTGCCGGTCTTGCCATACACCTGCTCGGGAAACCTGGAGAACACTGCCGCCGAGGTCCCGCCCGCCTGCGAGGCGGCGTCGCGCAGGCCCTGACGGATCGTCTCCAGATACAGCGGGTTGATCGGGATGTGGGCCGGGGCGCGGGGGCTGATGCTCTGCAGGACCGTCCCGTCCTGGTTCTGGATCGACTCCCCGACATGGGGCCGGACGATCGTGCCACCGTTGGCCAGCGCCGCGTAGGCGACGGCGAGCTGCAGCGGCGTCGCCTGCACGTCACCCTGGCCGACGGCGAGGTTGACGTTGTCGCCGATCGACCACGGGCGGTTGGTCCCGTCCGCGATCCCGCAGCCGCCCGGAAGCAGCTTGTGATCGGGATGGTTGGGGAACTGCTGCGTCGGATGGGTGAGGTTGTCGCAGGCCGCCTCGACCCGGTTCTGGTGCTCGCGCCATGCCGGCGAGGGCAGCGTCCCGGGCGACTCGCCGGGGATGTCGACCCCGGTCGGACGCCCGATCCCGAACCGTCGCGCCCAGGCCTGAAGCGGGCCGCCCTGCGGCGTAGCCAGCGGGTTGGCGACGTTGGTGCGAGCGCCGAGGTTGTAGAAGAACGTGTCCGAGGAGACCCGGATCGCATTGACGAGGTCAAGCGAGCCGTAGACGGCGTGGCCGGCGTTGAAGATGTTCACGCCCGGCTGCAACGGGAACGAACCGGTGTCGTCGTAGGTCTGGCCTACTGTCCAGGCGCCGGACTCCAGCGCTGCGGTGGCGGTGATCGGCTTGAAGGTCGAGCCGGTCGGGCCGGCGCTGGCGATCGCCCGGTTGAGCAGTGGCGCGTGGGCGGCGGTGCTTTTCAGCTGGTCATAGGTGCGCTGTGACAGGTTGCCGGTGAAGATCTTGGGGTCATAGGTCGGCAGCGAGCCCATCGCGTAGATCGAGCCATCCTGCGGGTTCATCGCGACAAACGAGCCGCCGGTGGCGGGGTAGTTGGAGGTGATCGACTGCTGCAGCGCCGCCTGGCCGACCCGCTGCAGGCCCTTATCGAGCGACAGCCTCAGGTCGTGGCCGACGACCGGCGCGGTCGCGGTCGGCGTCCCCACAGGACGCCCGGCGGCGTCCACGCTCACCGTCTCGTGCCCGTCGCGTCCCCGCAGAAATTGGTCGTAG
>JALYTU010000209.1 GCA_030854125.1 Actinomycetota bacterium
GCCTGATACGGCTCCAGCGTGGCTCGGTGCCTGATCATCGGCTGCGGCTGCCGCGGCCAGGCGCTCACCCGTCGCCTGCGTGCGGCCGGGCATTCCGTGCGGGGCACGACGCGAGACCCGGCGCGACGTGACGTCATCGCCGCCGCGGGAGCCGAACCGCATCTCGGGGACCCGGACCGGATCGTGACGATCTCACCCGCCTTTGCTCATGTCGGCGTTGTCGTGATCCTGCTCGGCTCGGCGCAGGGTGACGCTGACCTCGAATCACTGTTCAGCACGCGGCTGGACATGCTGCTCGAGCGGATGCTCGACACGACCGCGCGGGCCGTCGTCTACGAGTCGGCCGGGTCGGCCGGTGCCGCGCTCCTGGCCTCCGGGGCGGAGCGGGTGCGCTACTGGTGCGAGCGGTCGCTGATCCCCTACGGCCTGATCGAGACCGACCCGGCCGACCACGAGCGCTGGTTGGACGACGCCGAGGCGGTCGTGATCAGCACCCTCGGTGCATAGGAGATCGCCGGCGTACGGACAGGTCCACTAGCCTGCTCTGCGCGCGTCCGCGCGGAGTGGGCCGAGCCGGTCGAAGAGGTCCGCGAGGATGCGCGCCGTCGCGCCCCAGATCAGCTTTTCCCCGACCACGTAGGTGTCGGTGCGGATCGGGATCCCCCGCCGCAGCAGACGCCGGCGGCCGTAGCCGGCCAGCACCTCGTGCAGCGGCAACTCGAGCACCTCGGCGACCTCGCGCGGGCTCAGGCGCCACGCCTGACCGGCGGCGATCACGCCCACGAACGGGTAGATGGCGTAGCCGGTGGCGATCGTCGGAGTCGGTTGCAGCGCACCGAGGATCTGCACCGCGTCGGGCGCGAGTCCGATCTCCTCCTGGGCCTCTCGCAATGCGGTGGCCTGCAGGTCGGCGTCTGTGTCGTCCCGGCGGCCGCCGGGAAACGAGATCTCCCCCGCGTGCCGGCGCAGGTCGCCGCGGCGCTCGGTGAGCACGGCATGCAGCCCCGACGGCCCCGGGTAGAGGGCGACCAGCACCGCCGCGTCGGTTGCCCCGCGCACTCGCAGCGCGCTCGCCTCCGCCGGGCTGAGCAGGACCTCGCTCAGAGCCCGCAGGGTGGCGGCCGAGACGTCAGACACCGGCCCTGCCTCGGGCTCAGGCGAGTGGGTTGAAGACGAGACCGGTCCCGACCTTGGGCACGAAGTACGTCGACTTCGGCGGCATGCTCTCGCCCGAGGCGGCCACTGCCTGCACCCGAGCGACCGGGGTCGGGGCCATGAAGAACGCGGCATCGTAGGCGCCGCCGTCGATCAGCTCCAGCGCTTGATCGAAGTCCCGCGCGTAGCCGAGGCCGTTGAGCTCATCGATGTCGTGGTCAGTGAAGCCCAGGGCGCCCTTGAGGATCAGCACCTCCAGTACGGCGGTGTCGAGCCGCCGGTAGGGCTCGGCGTGATCACGCAGGGCGGCGTCGACGATCGCCGGATCCTTGAGTGTGAGCATGTATGGGCGACGGAAGTGGGAGTCCAGGTAGCCGATTCGCACGGTGTCCCCGGACTCCGGCGCGAGCGCGGCGCGACTGTCCAGCGGAGCGATCTCGAAGTCGCGCCGCAGGGCGTCGGCCAGGGTCCGATGCTGCTCAGGGCTGAGCCCGCGCACGAGCCGGTGGGTCGGAAAGACCGTCAGCCCGGGGTCCTCGAGCGCCACCAAGCACATGAGTACATAGCGATGCGGCCCTTCACCGCCGATCTCATCAGCGTAGACGCGGGCGGTCTCGTACCGGTGGTGGCCGTCGGCAATCAGCAGCTCGGTGTCCGTCAGCGCCGCGGAGGCGGCCGCGATCGCCTCGGCGTCGCTGACCCGGGCCAGTCGGTTGACGGTGCCGTCGGCGTCCGTCGTCTGCGCCCATGGCTCCGCGCCAACCAGGGCGCGCATCGCGGCCCCGGCGGGGTCGGAGTACAGCGAGAAGATCGGAGACAGGTTGGTGCGGGTGGCCCGGGTGAGGCGCAGCCGGTCCTGCTTGGGACCGGGGTGAGTGCGCTCGTGTGGCCGGATGCGCCCGGGGCCGTACTCCTCGACGCGTACGCGGGCAAAGAAACCGTTGCGCGTGCGGGCGCGGCCGTCGGGCCCGGTGTAATCCTGTCGCAGCGTCCACAGCGCGGGCTGGTCGTCGCGGACGATCACGCCCTCCTGCTCCCAAGCGGCCAGTTGAGCGGCGGCGCGGTCGTAGCGATCCTCGCCGCCCTCGGGCAGATCGACGCGGACGACGTTGTACGGCGACCGCGACTCGAGCGCCGCCCGCTGCTCGGCATCGATCACGTCGTACGGCGGGGCCACGACATCCTGCAGGCCGCCGGTGCGGTCAAGGTCGTAGCGCAGCGTCTGAAGTGCGAGCACGTCGGCCATCGGGCGTCGGAGGCTAGCCGGTGGGCGCCCGCCGGGGTCGGCGGCTGGCGACGGCGTCGGACACACGGCTGCGCGCGCGGCTTCAAGCCTGGATCGATGGTGTCCAGGTGAGCTGGTCATTAGACTCCGACACTTCATCGGGGCGTAGCTCAGCCTGGTAGAGCGCTCGTTTTGGGGACGAGAGGTTTCGCCGGTTCGAATCCGGCCGCCCCGACTCACAGACTGCTCGGTAACGCGAGGATCGTGGCACCGGGTTGTATGGAGAGGTCAGTCGACGGTCAGCCGTTCGCTGCCGAGATCGAGCCGATCTCCGGCGATGAGCCGGCAGCGGATCACGCGCTGGTGGTTGACCAGCGTCCCGTTGGTGGACTGGAGATCGTGCAGGATCCACGCACCGTCTCGGAAGCACAGGCGGACGTGCCGCCGCGAGACGGTTGCGCCGGTGAGCACGACGTCGCAGCCTTCGTCGCGGCCGATCATGAGCTCGTCGCGAGCGCCGCTCCAGTCCAACGCGAGCAGCCGTTCCGCGCCGGGCCGCTCAGCCCGGAGAATCAACGCCACCGACCGTCGCGCTCGGATGAAGACGTCCGCGAGCGAGCGTCCGGCGCCACGGAAGGTGAGATCGCCGGTGAGCCGATCCGGGTCCACGAGGTCGCTGCCGAAAAGCTGATCGAGCCGGTGGACGAGCGTGCTCTGGCTCAGCAGGCCGTCGCCGTAGGCCGCGTTCAGCACGCCGGCAAGTCGCTCCCGGGTGGGTCCAGACCCCGCCATCCCCGGAGTCTGGCGCGCCGGGGCGCCAATGTCCACCGCGCCCGGCGGACCGGACTCAGATCTTGGCGTCGGGCTCGGCGGCCGGCGTTGCGCGGCTGGTGTCCGCGGCGGCGGCCAGCGCGGTCAGCTCAGTCAGCGACGAGCGCAGCGCGTCGAGGATCGTCCACAGATCGGGGATCTGGTCACGATCGGCCACGAGTCCGAAGTCGAGCTGGCCGCAGTAGCTCATCACGGTGATGTTCAGGCCCATCCCGTCGGTGATGACCGAGATCGGATAATGCGCATCCACGCGCGCGCCGGCGAGATAGAGCGGTACCTGTGGGCCCGGCACGTTGGAGACGACGAGATTCCACGTCGGGCGACCCGGCCGGCTGGTCGACAGGCGGAAGGTCAGCCGCGCGGCACGGCTGAACAGCGCCGGCGGAACGAAGTTGTTGGCGTCAGCAAGCAGCCCCGCGGGCAGCGCCTGATAGCGCTCCTTCATATCCCCGCACGCCTCGTGGGTGCGTTCGAGCCGCGTCAGCGGGTCGGGCTCGTCAACGAAGAACGGAACGGTCATGAGCAGGATGCGGTTGCCGTAGGTGCCCCGCTGCTCCTCGGTGCGAACCGACACCGGAACCTGCGCGATCAGCGGGCCGTCGGGCAGATCATCGTGGGCGATCAGCCACTGACGCACCGCTCCGGCGGCGATCGACACCACCACGTCGTTGACCGTGAAGCCCCATGTGCTCTTAAGTTAACCGTCTTGACGTCGTCGAGTGAAAGCCGTCCGAACGCGAAGCGGCGGTGGGGGGACAGCCGCTCGTTGAAGGCGGTCTTGGGGGCGGTGATGTCAGGCGGCTCGGGCCGGGCGGCCTTGCGCAGGACGACGCGTGTGCCGGCACGGGCGGCCCGGCCAAGCAGCCCGGCTCCGGGCAACGTGCCGAACGGCGTCTCCTCGATGTTCGTGACGGCGGCCGGCAGCGAGCGAGCCACCCTCACCGGATAGCGGGCGAGACCGAGCAGGCCGCGGCCGAGCATTTCGAACTCGCTCGGGGCGGCCATGGGCTCGGCGGAGGGAGAGGGCTCGCGCCCCTCAGGGCCAAGATCGAGGAGCAGACCGAGGATCTCGGCACCCGACATGCCGTCGATCAGCGCGTGGTGGATCTTGCTCATCACCGCCACCTGTCCGGAGCGATGGCCCTCGATCACATAGAACTCCCAAAGGGGCCGGGCGCGATCGAGCTGCCGGCTGTGCAGCCGAGCGACCTGCGCCGCGAGCTGCCCGTCCGAGCCCGGGGCGGGCAGCGCGATCTCGCGCACGTGGTATTCGAGATCGAAGTCGCCGTCGTCCGTCCAGTAGGGGTAGTCGAGTCCGAACGGGACCTCGGTCAGGCGCCAGCGCATCGGCGGAAGGTCCCCGAGTCGCTCCGCGATCAGCCGGCGGACGTCACGGACGCGGACCTCGCCGCTGGGTGCGGTCGAGGGATCGAGCATCACGAGTCCGCCCACGTGGCCGCTCTGGCGGGCGTTCTCGAGGGCCAGGAACTGCATGTCCAGGCTGGTCAGCTGACGCATCACTCTCTCCTGCGGGACATCTAATCAGCTGACCGCATCGCGGGGGGCTGGTGCCTGCGGCGTTGAGCGACCGCAGCGCAGACCAGCGCACCGAAAGGTGGTCGGTAGGCCGGCGAGCAGGCGCGCGAAGACTCCCCGCAGAGGTCGATGCCCCAGCGGTCAGCCGGCGAGATGCTGCGCAACAGCCGCATCGCGTAGCTGCGATGCCGAGCGGCGACGAACCGGTCGATGTGCGGTACGAAGCGCGTATGCGAGCCGGGGCGAGACGGCGTGCCTTCGCGCCCGAGGTGCCGACGGTCGAACCGAGCCCGGCCAACAGACAGCCGAGCGATCAGCGCGGCGATGGGACCGAACCGCGCAGCGTCGCGTTTACTCTCACCCCGAGCCCCCGTAGCTCAGCTGGATAGAGCGACGGCCTTCTAAGCCGTGGGTCGCAGGTTCGAGTCCTGCCGGGGGCACTGACGAAAGTCCTCCAAATAAGCTAGTTTTCGCGCCACTGATGCATTGCTAGTTGCGTGCACAAGCTTCGGTCAACCGGTCCAGTCAACGGTGCGGGCGGGCAGCGCAAGGTACCTGCTGGCCGCGTTCGGATCGCAGGCCACCGCGCCGATCATCATCCAGACTGGCCGGGCGGTGGTGACGATCGCCGGCTTCAACGGAGGCGATCCCGCCCCGACGGTCAGCCAGCTCGCCGCGATGGTCAAGGCCACAAGCAGACCCTGTTCGGGGCGTTGCTGGGCCTGGTCATCACCGCGCTACGGTTGATCCTGCACTGACCGCCTGCCAGTCGACCGGCACTGAGTCGGGGGCCCGGGCGCGACGGCCGCCGCGTCCAAGCTCGCCATCAAATGCTCAACAGCAGAGCATGGGCGGCGTCGTTTAAGCTCCGCTCGTGGGAGCCCGGGCCGCCAGTAACAGCGCACCAATCGTAGCCCCCGATGAGGTCGCCGAACTGCTGGCGCGTCACTGGGGTATCACCGCCGAGCTGTCGTCGGTGGGCAGCTTTGAGGATCTCAACTTCCGTGTGCGGTGCGGTGATCATGACGCGCTGCTGAAGGCCTCCGAGCAGTCGGTCGAGGTGATCGCC
>JALYTU010000210.1 GCA_030854125.1 Actinomycetota bacterium
TGCCACGACCGCGTTCTCGGTCGCCGCCGGAGCTGCATCGGCCAGGCGCGTGTAGGCATCTGACCAGTTCATCGTGCTCGGGTCGCGCAGCGGACCGGTCAGCGTGGCGAAGCGCAACCCCGCCGGCAGGTAGTACCAGGCCAGCGGCGCCTGCTCAGGCTCTCCCACCAGGACCGTGTCCCCGGGCCGCATCAGCGGCGCCAGTTCGCCGGCCACGTCGCGTAGGTTGCTCTTGTACTTGGGCGAGAACGACGCCGCGTTGGCCACGAAGGCGATTGAGATCACGACCACCGCCAGGCCGAGCACCCCCGTCCGGGCGCAGGCGAACGCCGTCAGCAGCAGTATCGCGCCGACCACCGGGGCGAAATAGCGGGTCACCCAGCTCTCGGCGAAGATGGCGGTGGCGCCTCCGCAGACCATCGCCCCGATGAAGATCGCCAGCAGCGCCCACGAGGTCACGGCCTCCGCGGAACGGCGGCGCTCGCGGGCCAGCAGCGGAAGCAGCGCCGCCGCTCCCGCCACCCCGAAGGTGGCCAGGACACGATCGCCGCCGAGCAGGCTGGCCGGGAAGGTCGGGCCCGTGAACTCGAAGTACGTCCACGGGCTGGTGTCGTGCCCGAGCTGGTAGATGAGGGTCGGCAGCCAGGGCAGGAAGAGCACCAGCGCCCCGGCAACCGCGAGGCCGGCGTCGCGCAGCACAGCGGCGCCCTCCGCGCTCGTGCGCACGACCGGAATCAGCGCGACGGCGGCGCCGGCCCAGAACAAGAATGCCCACGGGCTCGTGTAGAGCAGAAGCACGAGCACGAGCCCGAACGCGATCGCGTATCCGCGCCGGCGCAGGACGAAGGCGTGCACGAAGGCCGCGGCGCCGACCAGGCCGAGCAGAGCGAGCAGCTCGAACACCTGGGTCTCGGTCGCAAACTGGGTCAGGAAGGCGCTGAACGCGAACAGGGCCGCCGCGATCATCCCCGTCCGGCGGCCGAACAGGCTCCAGCCGGCCCACATGCCGATCGGGACGGTGGCCAGCCCGATCAGCAGCGAGAGTCCGTGGGTGGCCGCTTCGCTGGTGCCGAACACGCTGATCCAGACGTGCAGGATCAGGAAGTACAGCGGCGCCGCGCCCGCATGACGCAGGATCCCGAAGATCTGGCCGAGCGGATGGGTTGCGATGCCGGTCGCGACCGCCTCCTCTGACCACAGCTGACCCGATAGGTAGCGCGTGCGCACAAAGGCCGAGACGGCCAGCAGCACGACCAGCACCCCGCCCGTGCTCGCCCACCGCGGCAGCCGCTCAAACCACCCGGGCGGATGGACGTCGGCGATCACAGGGGACTGCAGGATCCAGGGGATCGTGCGGCGGGGGCTGGCAGTCGACACGGCGCGGCTGAGGCTAGTGGACCCGTCTACTCGGTTGGGGCGCCGCGGCGCCGGCTTCTGCGAGCATGGCTGCGTGCTGCCCAGGATCGTCGCCAGCGATCTCGATGGCACGCTGCTGCGCTCGGACGGGAGCCTGAGCCCGCGGAGCGCCCGCGCGCTCGCCGCCGTGCAGGCCGCGGGCTGCCGTGTCGTTCTCTGCACCGCCCGCCCCGTGCGGTGGGTACGGCCGATCGCCGAACAGGCCGGCGTCGCCGGCTGCGCGGTCTGTGTCAACGGGGCGGTGATCTGGGACTTCGCCGCCGATGCCGCGGTCAGCGAACACGCGATCACTGCCGGTGTCGTCCTCGACGTGGTGACCAGGGTCGATGATCTGTTCCCCGGCGGAGCGTGGGGAATCGAGCACGCAGACGGTTTTGACCACGAGCCGGGTTATCACCCCCACTGGCCGGTCCGGCCCCAGACGATTGTCGCGCCGGTCCGAGAGCTGCTCGGCGTCCCACCCCTGAAGCTGCTGTTCCGCCATGACGGCCATTCGCCCGACGAGATGCTCGGGCCGGCCCGGGCGGCGCTGCGCGGCGTGGTCGAGCTGTCACACTCGAACTCCCGCGAAGGCCTGCTGGAGATCAGCGCCCCCGGGGTCGACAAGGGAGCGGGGCTGGCGCGGCTGTGCGCGACGCTGGGTGTCAGACCGGAGCAGGTCATCGCGTTCGGGGACATGCCCAACGACCTGGCCCTGCTGGGCTTCGCCGGCCGGGCGGTGGCGGTCGCCAACGCGCATCCGGACGTGCTCGCGGTGGCCGACGAGGTGGCGCCGGGCCATGACGACGACGGTGTCGCGCACGTGCTCGAGCGCCTGCTCGCATCGAGAGGGGTTGGATGAAAATGGTCACCGCGACCACTTTCGCCCGTACACCTCACCCGGAGCTCGTGTTCGCGACCGGCACCCGGATGCCGCGGCCCGACCCGGAGACCGACCTGCTCATCGCTGGGCTGGCGAGCAACGGCGTCCATGCCGAGCTCCATCCCTGGAACCGGACCGTTCCCGTTCGCGTCGGTGCCGCTGGTCGTCTGCCGCACGACCTGGGACTACCTCGGCGACAGCACCGGATTCCGCGCGTGGATCGCTGTGGTGGGAAGCGTCACGGCGCTCGAGAACCCACCCACGCTGATGGATTGGAACCTTCACAAGTGCTACCTCGTCGAGCTCGCGCAGGCCGGCGTCCCGGTGATCGAGACCCGGGTTCTGCTCGCCGGGGCGAGCGGTGCGCAGCGGTCGGCCGCGCTGGCGGCATCAACACGCTGCACGAGGCCACTGGCGAGGAGCTGGCGGTGGGCGCCACGGCGCTCGCGGCGCTTCCGGCGGCGCCCTTGTACGCGCGGATCGATCTCGTCGGCGCGGCGGCTCCGAAGGTGATGGAGGCCGAACTGATCGAACCCGAGCTGTTCCTGGGTCTGGCTCCAGGCGCCGCTCGGCGCTATGCCGACGCGCTCTGCGCGCGGCTGACCGGGCCAGTGTCACCGACCGGCGGCGAGGCTGACCGGTCGCGATTTCGCAAAGGCAACTCATCTGGTTGACAAAGGCGGACGGGCGGGCCGGATGCGGCATGCTTATGTAGTGGGCCGCGGCAGGTGTGCCGCTTCGCCCGGCGCAGCTCGCCACCGGCAACCGCCACTGACCAGGAGAACCTATGTCGCTCAAGATTGGCTCCACCGCCCCGGATTTCGAGGCCGAGACTTCCGAGGGGAAGATCAACTTCCACGACTGGATCGGCGACTCGTGGGCGGTGCTGTTCTCACATCCCAAGAACTTCACTCCCGTCTGCACCACAGAGCTCGGTTACATGGCCAAGATCAAGCCGGAGTTCGATCGCCGCGGCGTGAAGATCATCGGCCTTTCGGTCGACCCCGTCGGCGACCACGCCCAGTGGGCGCAGGACATCGAGGAGACTCAGGGCACCGCTCCCAACTATCCGATCATCGGCGACCGCGACTTCACCGTCGCCAAGCTCTACGACATGCTCGAGGAGGGCGTCGAGGGCGATCCGCACGACCGCACGCCGGCCGACAACCAGACCGTCCGCAACGTGTTCGTGATCGGCCCGGACAAGAAGGTCAAGCTGATCCTCGTCTACCCGATGACGACTGGGCGCAACTTCGATGAGGTGCTGCGGGTGATCGATTCGCTGCAGTTGACCGCCAAGCACAAGGTGGCCACGCCGGCGCAATGGCAGAACGGCGACAAGGTGATCATCGCGGGCTCGGTCTCCAACGATCAGGCCAAGGAGATCTATCCCGACGGCTGGGAGTCGCCCAAGCCCTACATCCGGATCGTGCCCCAGCCCCAGTCCTGACGCAGGACACCGCTCATGAGACCCGGTGGTCGTCGCGGCGCAGGGCGTCGGTGAAGCGTCTGGGGACCGCCGCCGCCTCGCCTTCCTCGTAGACGGTGATGACGACGAGCTCGGCGCCCTGTGCTCGGCACACGAACACGAGATCACGCCGCTGCAGGTCACGAACCTGCAGGGTGCCGCGCGGCCCGGTCTCGACCTGCCCGGCGGCGCGGGCCCGCGCGACCCGCCCGGCGATCTCGGTCTTGGGGTCCAGGGTCCCGCGGATGCGCTGGCGATAGCGCTCAGCGGCGTGGTCGGTAACCGCAACGAGCATCGTCGGTCTGCGCGCCAGGGTAGCGCTGCCTCCGCCACTGGCTCGGAGCATCAGCGGAGGTAGACGGCGAAGAAGTCGCGGTCGTCGGCCGACAGATAGCGGTCGGCCGGCCGGACCATCGCCGGCAGCAGCTTGCTCGGCTGGCCGGCCTGCGGAGCGGCGTAGGAGTTGAAGCTCGTCCAGTAGTCGTTGATGTCCAGCTGCATGGCCCGGATCGCACCCGCGTGGATGAGGACCTGGGCCAGCGATCCGACGGTCTGATCGGCCGCGGCGGCGTAGATGAGATCGCCGCGCGCATCGATCCCGATCCCCGATCGCCACACCCGGACCGCGTTGCCGAGCGTCGCACCCCACTCGGGACCGCCGCTGAGGTTCGGGTTCGGCTGTGCTCCAGACACGATCAGGGGAAGGTTCTGGCGCGCGTAGTCGACGCCCGCGCCCGCGGAGCTGCCGCCCTGCCAGTCGACGATGTCCATGCGACCGTCCCGGTAGCGCACGATCGTCGCCATCCCGTCGTGCAGCGGCGCGTAGGTGACCCCGCCGAGCGCGAAGCCGCCGTGGGAGTCCTGGAGCTTGAAGCCGCTGTTGAAGGTGGCCAGCAGGCGCCCGCGCAGCGACGGCGGCGCCTCCATCAGCCCTCGCGGGATCGTTACCGACGGCTCCTGCCGGCCGGGATAGAGGGCGATCGAGGTCCGGTGCGGGTCGATCCAGGCGACCCCGGCGACCATCTGGGGGTACAGCGGGTCGCTGCGGAACTGGGTGACCTGGATCGGTGAGTTCGTTCCGCTCCAGGTCTCGGTCGGTGTCCAGACGCCCTCCGCGCGCAGCGCAGGGTGGATCAGCGCCGCCAGATCGGCGGGATGGACCGCTGAGATGGCGCGGAGCCGGATCGCGAGCCGGTGCAGGGCCGGACCGCCGGTCGCGGGCGCGCTCCAGGAGTAGTAGAAGCTCTCCAGGGTCGAGGCGACGCCGGCCGCGCCGTGGTCACGCAACCATTCCACTGAGTTGATCATGAAGCTCGAGTTCGACGGTCTGGAGATCGTCGTGCCGTACGAGATCCCGATTGGGATCAGGCAGATCAGCAGCGTGAGCACCGCAGCCCGGCGGACCCGGCGCAACGCACTCAGTCGAGGGGGCAGGCGGCGGCGTGCGGAGGGCAGACGCGCGGTGGCGGACATCTCAGACCCGGTTTCGCCCTGGGCCCGGGTCGTCCTGCCGCGGGGCGGCCAAACCTCTGAGAAAAATCTCATGCCTCCCGGGCAGGCGAAGGACCGGCGCCGCAGAAACCGTGACTGAGGACCGACCGAGCTATGCCCAGAGCCACCGCAGCCCCGCAGGCGTCGTCCGCGTCCGCCGTCCCGAGCGCGCGCACGGCTCCGTCGGATGCCGCGCAGGCCCGCCCCGGCGCGGTGCGGGTGATGCGTCCTGCTGCCCACGGTCCTCTGACCTGGGTCCGGGCGATCCGAGTTCGGCAGTGGCCCAAGAACCTGCTCCTGTTCGGCGCCCCGGCGGCGGCCGGCGCTTTGGGTCAGTCCGGGGTCCTGGCCAGGGTGGCGCTGGCCGCCGTGGCGTTCTGCCTGCTCTCGAGTGGCGCCTACCTGCTCAACGACCTTCGCGATGCTCCCGAGGACCGGCGCCATCCGGTCAAGCGCCACCGTCCGATCGCCTCCCGCGCGATCACCCCCGGTCCCGCTCTGGGCGTCGCGGTCGCGCTGCTGGCCGCGGGGCTGGCGCTCGCGGCCACGCTGGGTC
>JALYTU010000211.1 GCA_030854125.1 Actinomycetota bacterium
CTACTATAATCCGGTCCGGAGACATTCGACCCTCGGGTACTTGACGCCAGAAGAATACGAGCTAGGATATAGGAAACTCAGTCAATTGGCAGCCTAATCCTGTGTCCAAAAAAGCGGGAACACTCCAGGGCCAGCCGCGCTGGACGGTAGGCCGCCGATCAGGACACGTGCCACGTCGCGAGTGTCAGATGTCGGAGAAGAACGCGGTGTCGATCGTGACGTCCTCGACTGTGCGCGTCGCTGTCCGGACTCCGAGGTCGTACTGCTTCAGGAGATCGCAGAGCCGGTCGCCGTCGATGAGGTCGATAGGCGGCGCGCCGTCGCGGGTGGCTTCCTTCTTGGCGTCCGCGGTGAACGTGCCGGTGGTGATGAGCAGGCCCTTGTCGCCGCGGCCCGCCATAGCGCCGCGGAAATCGCGGACGGCGCCCGGACTCACGCTGCCGCGGTAGCGCTTGCACTGGAAGAAGACCGGGAAGCTCATCAGGCCGAGCAGGTAGATGCCAAGGCCGTCGATTCCGCCGTCGCCGCTTCCACCGGTGACATTCACGCTGCCGAAGCCTGCTTCGCGCAGGAGCCGCCTGGCCAGCCGCTCAAAGGCATCCGGCGCGAGGTTCATGAGCTGTTCGAGCAGTTGCTCTTTCCAGTTGGGCTCCGCGGGTGACTCAGCGTCGTCTGGCTCTTCCTCATCATGCGCAGGCCTGGCCTTGCGGACCGCCCTCAGGTCATTCAGGTAGCGTGCCCGAAGCTCGAGGATCCGCTCGCTGCGCTGCGTATCAGTGACAGCCGGGTCAGTCAGCAGCGCGGTGCCGTCCTCGGTCAGGGTCCATACACCCCGGGAGCTGTTGGTCAGCAGGCCCGCCAGGCTTGGAGTGTAGAACCGCTTCACAGGCCGACGAACCTCGTGCCCGGCTTCGGAACGAGCCAGCCGGCTGAGATAACAAGGCCATCGGCCTCAGCTACGAGAACAGTGATATTTCCCAGGGCCGATCCAAGATCACCGATAGGCATTGGTTGGTAACGATGTGTAGCCAGGCGATCAGGCGATCGAGGCCTGAATCGGATTAGCGTGCCCTGTGGGTAAGGTGCCGCTCTCCGGAAATAATTGGCTGTGTCAAAGTCTAGGTATTGAAGATGGCCTCCTATGCCTCTGACGGCTTCCAGTCCACCACGGGCCTGATCTCACTGTTTCTGGTCTAGGGTCTTGATCCCTGTCTCAGGCTTCATGTCACCTCCGGGACTGCGCTCTCTGCTGCGGGTGAGCAGCGTTCTCGGCTAATCCGAGCTAATCCGGCGAGAATGACCCAATAAGCTGGCCTGTCCGCTTTCCCGCCGAGATGAGCGCGGGCACGATCTCGGTGCGCTCCTACGACCCGGCTGATGCCGCCGCGCTGGACGAGGTCATCCGGTCCAGGCTCGCAGACGGCTGCCGGGTGACCTTCACCCTCCGGCAGGGCGGGGCGCGCTGTCGGCATTACCTCGGTCCTGCCCGTCCCGCACGACCCGGACGGCGCGGAGGTCGGCGGGACACTGCTCGACCCGGGCGTGTGGGGGACGGGCGTCAACACCGAAGTCAAGCGGCGCCTGCTCGCGGTGATCTTCCGCCACGGCGCCCAGTGGGTTCAGCTGCGCATCGACGAGCGGAACGGGCGGTCGGCCGGCGCGATCCGCAAGCTCGGCGCGAAAGACCTCGGCATCCGCCAGGAGCACCTCGTTCACCGGGACGGTACACGGCGGCGGAGCCGGATCTTCCGCCTCGACCGGCCCGGACCGTCGATGCCGGCATGATGACCGCGGCCGCTCGTTCAGCTGCTGGGGGGCAAGCCGAAGGCGGGGGTGCGGCGCTCCGGCTCAGCCCTTGCTGGCGATGATGTAGGCATTGACGACATCGCCGTCGAGGTGCGCGACCTCGATCGAGGTGAAGCCCGCTTCGCCGAGCATCTTCCGTGCGGTCTGCTCTCCCCACATGGTGCCGAGGCCCATTCCGCCGTCGGCTAGGGAGACGGTCATGCAGTGCATGCACGACACGGTGTACAGGAACGGCCCGAGCGGGTGATCCAGGTTCTGCTCGAGCTTGCTGGAGGCGGAGGTGTCGACGCAGAGGTAGACGCCGCCCGGGCGCAGTGCCTCGGCGACCCCGGCGAGCATGAGGTCCGGCCGGGCCTGGTCGTGCACCGCATCGAAAGTGGTGATGAAGTCGAACCGGCCGATCTCGCCGAGTCGGGCGGCATCGCGTTTCTCGAAGCTCGCGTTCGCAAGGTCCTTGCCTTCGGCCTCCAGGCCGCCCGCAGCGATCCCGGCGTCGGAGAAGTCGAAGCCGGTGAACCGCGAACGCGGGAACGCCTCGGCCATCAGGTTGACGGCGTGGCCGGACCCGCACCCGACGTCGGCGACGTCGATGCCCTGCCTGAGCCTGTCGGTCAGCCCGGGTACCAGCGGCAGCGTCACGTCAATCAAGGTGGCGTCGCGAACGGCGTTGCTGTCCTCGGCCATGACCGCCTGGAACCTCGGGAACGCTGAGTACGGGACCCCGCCGCCGTGGCGGAAACAGTCCACGATCTTGTCTTCCACCTGAGCCATCAGCCCGATGTACTGCATCCCGGTAGCGAGGTTCTCCATGCCGCCGGCCCGGGTGAGCCAGTCGGCGTGAGCGGCGGGCAGCGAATACGATCCCGCCGCGCCATCATGCTCGACGATCCGGCCGGTGGTCATCACCGCCAGCCATTCCCGGACGTACCGCTCGTCGAGCGATGCCCGCGCCGCGATCTCGGCGCTCGTCGCCGCGGGCATCTCCGCCATGACGTCGAACAATCCGGTGCGGTGGCCTACGCTTACCATCAGGGCCAGCGCGGCCTCGTTCATCGTGCGGAGCATCCGCTCGGCGAATTCCGTCGGGCCTCCAGCTCGTGCCTCACTCATTCCGACCCTCTCACCCCCATATCGAGCGGCCTGGTTATGTACTGGCTCATGGAGTTCCCGGTATGAGCCCGCGGGCGGCCCCTACCTGTGGCTGTCCAAGTATGCCAGGGTTGCGCTCGGCCGCCCGCTAGCTTCGGCGAACCCGGCTACCAGGCCGGGTCTGTACCGGGACGTGCTGCTGCGGTGGTGGCGCAACATGCTGGGGCGCACCATGTGGAACTTCCCCGGCGGCCGGACCGGTGGTAACCGTTACCTGGTGCTCGGCCGGTGCACAGCTGGCATTTTGGCGGCCGGCCGTCATGATCCGCGGACGTCGGCCTTCAGCAAGGGCCTCGGTCAGGTGCCGACGTAGGCCGCGAGGTGCTCGCCGGTGAGGGTGGAGCGGGCGGCGACGAGGTCGGCGGGTGTGCCCTCGAAGACGATCCGGCCGCCGTCATGGCCGGCACCCGGGCCGAGGTCGATGATCCAGTCGGCGTGCGCCATGACCGCCTGGTGGTGCTCGATGACGATGACCGACTTGCCGGAGTCAACGAGCCGGTCGAGGAGGCCGAGCAGTTGCTCGACGTCGGCGAGGTGGAGGCCGCTGGTGGGCTCGTCGAGGACGTAGACGCCGCCCTTCTCGGCCAGGTGGGTGGCCAGCTTGAGCCGCTGCCGCTCGCCGCCGGACAGCGTAGTGAGCGGCTGGCCGAGGCTGAGGTAGCCGAGCCCGACGTCGGCGAGCCGGCCGAGGATGGCGCGCGCGGGCGGCGTGCGCGCCTCGCCGGCGCCGAAGAACTCCCCGGCCTCGGTCACCGGCATCGCGAGCACCTCGCTGATGTCGCGGCCGCCGAGGTGGTGCTCCAGCACCGATGCCTGGAACCGCTTCCCCTCGCACTCCTCGCAGGTGGTGGCGACGCCGGCCATCATCGCCAGGTCGGTGTAGATGACGCCGGCGCCGTTGCAGCTGGGGCAGGCCCCCTCGGAGTTGGCGCTGAACAGCGCCGGCTTCACGCCGTTGGCTTTCGCGAACGCTTTGCGGATCGGGTCGAGCAGTCCGGTGTACGTCGCCGGGTTGCTCCGTCGCGAGCCGCGGATCGCGCCCTGGTCCATCGACACCACGCCCGCGCCGGCGGGGATCGACCCGTCCACGAGCGAGCTCTTGCCGGAGCCGGCGACACCGGTGACGACGACAAGCACCCCGAGCGGGATGTCGACGTCCACGTCGCGCAGATTGTGCGCCGTCGCGCCGCGGATCTCCAGCGCGCCGGTGGGCGTCCGCACCGTCTCCTTGAGGGCGGCCCGGTCGTCGAGATGGCGGCCGGTGAGGGTGCCGCTGGCCCGCAGCCCCTCGACGGTGCCCTCGAAGCAGACCGTGCCGCCCGCCGTGCCGGCGCCGGGGCCGAGATCGACGGCGTGGTCGGCGATCACGATCGTCTCCGGCTCGTGCTCCACGACGAGCACCGTGTTGCCTTTGTCCCGCAGCTGCAGCAGCAGGTCGTTCATCCGCTGAATGTCATGGGGGTGCAGGCCCGTGGTGGGCTCGTCGAAGACGTAGGTGACGTCGGTGAGCGAGGAGCCGAGGTGGCGGATCATCTTGACGCGCTGTGCCTCGCCGCCCGACAGCGTGCCTGACGGCCGGTCGAGCGAGAGGTAGCCCAGCCCGATCTCCGCGAACGAGTCGAGAATCTGCCGGAGCGCCGCGAGCAGCGGAGCCACCGACGGCTCGCCGACGCCGCGGGCCCATTCGGCCAGGTCGCTGATCTGCATCGCGCACGCATCGGCGATGCTGACCTGGCCGATTCGCGACGACCGCGCCGCCTCGCTGAGCCGGGTGCCGTCGCACTCGGGGCAGGCGGTGAACGTGATGGCCCGGTCCACGAAGGCGCGGATGTGCGGCTGCAGCGTCTCCCGGTCCTTGGCCAGGATCGACCTCTGGATCTTGGGGATCAGCCCCTCGTAGGTGACGTTGACCCCGTTGACCTTTACCTTGGCCGGCTCGTGGTGCAGGAAGTCGTGCAGCTCTTTCTTGGTGTACGTGCGGATCGGCTTGTCCGGGTCGAGGATGCCCGACTCGAGGTAGGGCCGCACGGCAAAGAAGTTGTCCACGGTGTAGCCGGGGATGATGATGGCGCCCTCGGCGAGGGTCTTGGAGTCGTCGAAGAGCTGAGTCAGGTCGAAATCCGAGACCGTGCCCAGGCCTTCGCAGCGCGGGCACATGCCGCCGGTACGGCTGAAGGTCTGCCGCACGGTCTTGGCGCTCCCGCGCTCGACCGTGATCGCACCGCTCGCCCGGACTGAAGGGACGTTGAAGGCGAACGCGCTGGGCGAGCCGATATGCGGCTGCCCGAGCCGGCTGAAGAGGATCCGCAGCATCGCGTTGGCGTCGGTGGCGGTGCCGACGGTGGAGCGCGCGTCGGCGCCCATCCGCCGCTGGTCGACGATGATCGCGGTCGTCAGCCCTTCGAGTACGTCGACCTCGGGCCGCGCCAGCGTCGGCATGAAGCCCTGCACGAAGGCGCTGTAGGTCTCGTTGATCAGCCGCTGCGACTCCGCGGCGATAGTGCCGAACACCAGAGAGCTCTTGCCCGAGCCGGAGACGCCGGTGAACACGGTCAGCCTGCGCTTCGGGATCTCGACGCTGATGTCCTTGAGGTTGTTCACGCGCGCGCCCCGCACGCGGATCAGATCGTGCCTGTGCAGCGCAGGCGACTGCCTATCCGTCCTCGCGGCCATGGTCCTCATGCCTCCATCTGCCCGGCGACCAGCCAGCGGCCGCCCGGGCATCGATGCCGCGGGTGAGCCGATGCTCGGTGTCGCGACGCCGCTGAGCGCGGGGGCGGGCCGTCCAGGTCGGCCCGGACCGGGCCGACCTGGAC
>JALYTU010000212.1 GCA_030854125.1 Actinomycetota bacterium
CGCCTACAGCGCGTTCGCCCGCGGAGTTCACGCCGTGGGCGCGGCCGCAACCGGGCGATGCGCTCCCCGAAGCGCAGCGGGCCTTGCTGGTTGCGCTCGCCGAGGGTCAGCCGACCGAGGGCGCGCTGGCGCGCGCAGGGCTGGGGACCGAGGCCGGACTCGCGGCGCTGGCCGCGTTGGAGCTCACCGGGCTGATTCGCCGTGAGGCGGGGGGGAGCTGGACCGTGCGCGCCAGCTGACCGTCGCCGGTGGCCGCTCCCACCAGTAGGGTCGCACTTCCGGGACCGACGGCTAGCCTCGGAGAGCCGTGCCCCCGCGCTTCCCTGATCGTCGGCCTCCGTGCGTGCTGTCCATCGCCGGCTCGGACTCGGGCGGCGGAGCCGGGATCCAGGCCGACCTCAAGGCGTTCGCCGCCTGCGGAGTGCACGGGATGACGGCGATCACGGCGATCACCGCCCAGAACACGGTGGGCGTCAGCGCCGTGCTGGCGATCGCTCCCGAGATGATCATCGCCCAGGTGCGGGCCGTGGCGCAGGACATCGGCGTCGACGCGGTCAAGATCGGGATGCTTTCCAACGTGGAGACGATCGACGCGGTGGCGCAGGCGCTCGGGGAGCTGGCCCCCGCCACGCCGGTGGTCATCGATCCGGTGATGGTCTCGGAGTCCGGGGCCGAGCTGCTGTCCGCTGACGCTCGCGGTGCGCTCGCGCGGCGACTGCTCCCACGCGCGAGCGTGGTCACTCCGAACCTCCCCGAGGCACGCGTGCTCGCTGCCGCCGACGGGGAGACCGAGGACGCCGAAGCGCTCGCACGCGCGATCCATGCGCTCGGGCCCGACGTGGTGATCGTCACCGGTGGCCATCGCGCGCAGGCCAGTGACCTGCTCTACGACGGTGCGCAGTTGCTGGCCATCGACGGCCCGCGCCATCCCGACGGAGCCGCCCACGGGTCGGGCTGCACGCACTCCTCGGTTCTCGCCGCCCGGCTCGCGCACGGAGACTCACCGGTCCAGGCCGCGCACATCGCCCGGGCGATGGCCGCTCACGCCGTCCGGCATGGCCTGCGTGCGGTCGGAGCCGGGCCTGGTCCGGTCGACGTGCTGGCCGTGACATAATCAGTCCGGTGCGCTTTCTGAGGATGAAGCCGGGACACGGCGAGGTGCTGATCGCAGAGGGCGACGTCGAATTGGCCGACGACGAGCTGCGCCTCGTCGAGGAGTTTCGTCAGCAGCTGGACGCAGGCCTGTGGGCCGCGGTGCCGTTTGATGATCCCCAGGGCCGGCGGCAGGCCCGGATGGTGCGTTTCTTTCACGACATCCCGCGGGATGCCGACCGCGTGATCTTCTTCCCGCGGGCGGCCGGCGGGCGCTGAGACCGGTCGGTCCGTGCTGCTGGCGCTCATCGCGACCGTCCTGGTGGCGATCGCGCTGCTCTCCGAGGAGCTGCTGCCGCGGGCCGAGGAGATGTGGACCCGACACCGGGCGCGCCGCCGGCTGGCGCCCGAGATGCCCTATGACCCCGGCCGCGAGCGCCGTGCCGAACAGCGCGCGCGCGCGCTGCTGCAGTCCTGCGTCAATGAGGAGGAGTGGGGCATGTACCGGGACCTGGGTTTCATCCGGGTCTGGGGGACGCTCTCCGACGGGCCGGCCGACCTCAGCGACAGCCGCGGCTCGGGTGGCGCCGACTACGCCTATCTGGTCTATCCCCATCGGGCGATCGTGGCCTACCTGGCTCAGACCCACCGTCTGCTCAACGAGTACTGCGTCGCCTTTCCCGACGAGGATCGGCCCTACGGCTCAAGCCGCCTGCCCGACTCCGATGATGTGTTGGCCAAGTGGATGGCGCTGACCGGGGACGAGCGCCGGCTGATCTCCACGGCCAACATGCACCTCCCCGGCCGCCAGCTGGATCCGGCGCGGGTCAGGCGCGACCTGTGGCGACTGTCGCAGTGGGAACGCGCGTGGATGCGGGAGACCGCTCGGGGCGACGCGCAGACACCGCTCGACAGCGCCAGCTGAGCCGAGCGACCGACAAACGCCGACCTTCACCGATCAGGACAGCGGGTGTGTCACATAGGTGCTGATGGTCAGGAGTTTTGTCGACCACCCCCGGCGCGCGGTCCGCGCAACCGGTCGCAAAGGTCCGCACCGGCCTGGAGCCTGGCGGCACGAAGGCTGCGCAATCGCAGCGCGCACGGGCTCGGCGTGAAAGCGAACGTGCAAGACCGTGCGCTGGCGCACTCTCCGCTTGCAGGCGGGGGACCGCTCAGTACCATCTGAGCGGTGGCGAACGTCTCCAGCCGACGCTCGCGCGGTCCCTGGATCGCGGGCGCCGTCGTGCTCGCACTGATCATCGTGGTCGCCGCCGGCGCCCTTGTCGTCTCGTCCAGTCACGCCGGGCTGACCGCGGACGCCAGCGCGCTGGCCCGCGTGACCATGCCGGCCGGCGGTGGCACGGTCCAGAGCGTCAGCGTGGTCACCGGGCCCCACAGCCGCGCAGTCCCGGTGCAGATGCGCGGTGGCCGGATCTGGCCGAGGACGCTGATCCCCGCCGGGGAGAAGCTGACCGTGGACCTGACCGTGAAGCGCCCCGGCTGGATCTCGTGGCTGGGTGGCAGCACCCAGACGCTGCACATGTCACTGACCGCGCCGAGCGCGAGCCTGCGCTCGCACTACCTCACCGTCCGGGGCAGCGCCCCGCTGAACCTGCACTTCAAAGCGCCCGTCGCAGTGCTCATCACCACCCGGAACGGCAAGCTCGTCCGCCGCACGCTGACCAGCCCCAGTGACGTCGTCACCGTGCCTCGCAGCGGTCCGGCCGGGTTCGTGTCAGTGGCCGCCGCGCCCCGCATCTGGGAGAGCGCGCACCTGGCCACGGTGAGCTGGTTCCCGGCCGGCAGCGCCAGCGCTGCGGTCTCCAGTCCGGCCCCGGGCACGGCGATCAAACCTGGCACGCCGATCAGCCTCACCTTCAACCGTCCGGTCAGCAAGGCGCTGGGGGCCAGCCGTCCGGCCGTCTCTCCGCGAACCGCGGGCGCGTGGCAGACGCTCAACGCCCACACGATCGTCTTTCGGCCCACCGGCTACGGGTACGGCCTCGGGGCCAAGGTCCAGCTCGGCCTGCCCAGCGGCGTGCGCCTGGCCGGCGGAGCGCCGACCTGGAAGGTGCCGAATGGATCGACCCTGCGTGCGCAGCAGATTCTCTCGCTGCTCGGCTACCTGCCGCTGAGCTTTCACTACGCCGGCGCGGGCGTCGGCCTGACCAGCGCCGATCAGATCGCCGCCGCGGTCTCCGCGCCGGCCGGGAAGTTCAGCTGGCGATGGAGCAACACGCCGTCCACGCTGAAGGGCTTCTGGTCGCCGGGCGCCTCGGGCACGATGACCCGTGGCGCGCTGATGGCGTTCGAGTCAGATCATGGCCTGACCGCCGACGGGGTCGCCGGTCCGCAGGTGTGGAAGGCGCTGATCAGCTCGGTGCTGGGCGGTCACCGCTCGACCTCGGGCTACTCGTTCGTGTCGGTCAGCGTCGCCGGCCAGAGTCTCACGCTGTGGCACAACGGGCAGGCCGTGATCGGCTCCACACCGGTCAACACCGGCATCGCCTCGGCGCCGACCGCGACCGGTACCTATCCGGTGTACGAACGTTTCACGACCACCACGATGAGCGGCACCAACCCCGACGGCAGTCACTACCACGACACGGGCATCCCCTGGGTCAGCTACTTCAACGGGGGCGACGCCCTGCACGGCTTCACCCGCGCGTCCTACGGCTCGCCGCAGAGCCTGGGGTGCGTCGAGATGCCCTTTGCCGTCGCCGGCAAGATCTACCCGTACACGCCGATCGGGACGTTGGTCCACGTCGCCTGAGGCGACCGACGCCCCGACCGCGCGCAGGGCACGCCCCAACGGCGGCGAATCTCCCGACGACGCATGCCAGACACCGCTTCGATTCCCTCGGCCGGCGCGGCTGACCCCCTGAGCGCCGGGCTGAGCCCGGCCTGGGCTGCCGCACTCGGCGTCCACAGCGATGACCTGCGCCGGCGCGCCGTGGCGACCAAGACCGCCACGGCCTACGCGAGCGACACGCGGCAATTCGCGCACTGGGCCGGAGCGATTGGCCTGGAGCCGGCCGCGGTCGACGTCCGAGCGCTGCGCCGCTACGTCGCCTCGCTGTCAGAGCGCCGGCAGGCGCCGTCCACCATCGCCCGCAAACTCGCTGCGCTGCGCGGGCTGTTCCGCTGTCAGATCGAGATCGGTGCGCGTCAGGAGAACCCGGCCGAGCTGCTGCACTCGCCCAAGCGCGCCTCCCGCCTGCCGCGCGTGCTCAAGACGACCGAGATCAGCTCACTGCTGGACCGGATCCCGAGCTCGACGCCGTTGGAGCTGCGTGACCGCGCGTTGTTTGAGCTCGCCTACGGCTCCGGGCTGCGCGCCGAGGAGCTCGTTTCGCTCGATGTCGAAGCGCTGGACTTCGACTCCGAATCGGTCCGGGTGGAGGGAAAGGGGGGCAAGACCCGGATCCTGCCTACGGGGGAACCGTCGCTGCGGGCCCTGGCAGACTGGATCGTCACCGGGCGCCCGGCGCTTGACACCAGCGAAAGCCGTGCGCTGTTCGTCTCGAAATCGGGGCGTCGGCTTTCCACCTCGGATGTCCGCCGGCGGCTACGCACCTGGTCGCGGCTGGCCGCGCCGCAGGCGCCGGGCCTGGCCGGGACCCATCCGCACGCGCTGCGCCACTCCTTCGCGACTCATCTGCTGGAGGGCGGAGCAGATCTGCGGGCCATCCAGGAGATGCTCGGCCACGCCAGCATCTCGACAACTCAGGTCTACACTCGGGTAGATTCCGTGCGGCTCAGGCAGGCCTATGAAAGCTCACACCCGCGCGCGTGAGCGCCTCAGCTGGGGGTAATTCTGGAAACCAACGTCAAGGCGATCGAGCTGCTGGACCTCTGGAGGCGCTACAAGTCCTCCGGAGACGAGCGAGCCCGTGAACGCCTGGTGGTCGCTTATTCCCCCCTGGTCAAGTACGTGGCCGGGCGGATGGGCTCCGGCCTGCCCGCTCACGTCGAGGAGGCCGATCTCATCTCCTACGGCCTCGGAGGTCTGATCTCCGCGATCGAACGTTTCGATCTCAGCCGAGAGATCAAATTCGAGACCTACGCGATCACGCGTATCCGCGGGTCGATCATCGACGAGCTGCGCACGCTGGACTGGGTGCCGCGCTCGGTCCGGGCGCGCGCCCGCGAGTTCGAGCGCACCAACATGAAGCTCGAGGCCAAGCTCCAGCGCGCCCCCACCGACGAGGAGATGGCCCGAGAGCTCGAGATCTCCGTCGACGACTTCCACACGTCGCTGGTCCAGATCTCCAACTCGACGATCGTCGCGCTCGACGAGCTGTGGAGCGTGTCTGACTCCAGCGGCGACTCGGTCTCCCTGCTCGACACGATTCCGGACCGTGGCGCGCCCGACCCCGAGGTGCTCGTCGACGAGTCCGAGCTGCGCGACCGGATCGCGGATGCGATCGCGGCGTTGCCCGAACGCGAGAAGCTCGTGGTCGCCCTCTACTACTACGAGAACCTGACGCTGCGTGAGATCGGCGAGGTCCTCGGCGTGACCGAGTCGCGCGTCTCCCAGCTGCACACCAAAGCGGTGCTGCGCCTGCGTTCCAAGCTCGCCGGCGAGCTGGACTAGTCACCCTCGCAACCGCGCGTCCCGGAGCGTAGGGTTCGTGCATCGGTAGCGAGCGAGAGGAGCAGGAC
>JALYTU010000213.1 GCA_030854125.1 Actinomycetota bacterium
ACTCGCGGGCCAGCGCGGCCGGCTTGCGAGCCATGCGCGTGCGGGCTCCGCGTAGGGCCTCCTCGGCCTCGGGGGTGTGGGCGAGCGCGGCGGCGAGCAGGGCCGCCGACAGGCGGCGATCCTCCTTGCGGGACGCGTGCACGAGCCGCCGGGCGTTGCGAGCGTGGGCCGAGCCGCTGGAGTTGACGAGCAGACCGAGCAGGCGCTTGGTCTCCGGCCAGCGCTGGACCGCGTACTCCTCGTGGACGTCGCGCGTGTACTCGGCCATCCGCCAGATCCAGGCGTTGGCCTGGTCACGGCGGCCGATCCGGCGCTCGGCGAGCGCCTGGAGCATGATCTTGACGCCCTCGCGCCGTTCGTCGCGCGGCCAGCCGCCCATGATCTCGATCGACTCGTCAAACGCCTCGGCGTCCTTCGCGGCCGCGATCTCCTGCAGCGCTCGCAGGCGCAGCTGGGCGTTGCGGTTGCGCTGCACGGTGGTCAGCAGGAACCGGCGCTTGAGCTCGCCCTGGCGGTCGAAGTGGAGCATCGCCTTGGCTCGACGCCAGCCGTTGGGGGCCACGCGCGCGCCGGCCAGGGCTGCCCAGACGTGCTGCTCGCCGTAGTCGAGATTCTCGACTGCGATCCGCCACAGCTCCCGCTCGAAGACCTCGGCCCGCCGCTCGGGATCGGGGGTGACCGGCAGCACGCGTCGCTCGACGCGCACCCGGCGTCCGCGTCCACGCCGGACCGGCCCGACGACGATCGCCCCGCCGCGGTACACGTCACGATCCAGCAGCGAATGCAGGGTGACGACGGGATCGTCGTGCTTGGTCGCGGGATGGACGAAATCGATGACGATCCCGGCCTCCTTGCCGGGGTGGCGCCGGGTCACACGTCCGACCCGCTGCTGGTAGATCCGCTTGGATGCCGTCGGAGCCAGGTGCATGCAGATCGTCGCCCGGGGACTGTTCCAGCCCTCCGCGAGCAGCTGGGCGTTGACCAGCACGTCCACTTTGCCCGACTCGTAGTCGGCGAGGATCCGCGCCAGCTCACGCTTGGGCGTCTCACCCGAGACGCCCTTGGCCTTGATCCCGATCGCCTGGAAGGCCGCGGCGACGTTGTAGGCGTGCTTGACGCCCGCGGCGTAGACGACCCCGGGAACCCCGTTGAACCGGGTCTTGTAGAGATCGGCGATGGCGACGTTGAATGGGGTCTGGTCCAGCAGTTCGGCCAGCATCTCCTGGTCGAATTCGGTGTCGACCTCGCCGCGGCGCAGCGGGACCTTGGCGATCGTGCGCACGCCGGGTCCGGGCGGGATGCGGATGCAGCGCAGCGGTGAGATGACGCCGCGGCGGGCGGCCTGGGCGAGGTCGAAGCGGCTGGTCTGAGTGGGGAAGAGATCGGTGACGTGGCGGGCGATGAGCGCGCCCGTGGCGGTCATGCCGACGAACACCGGTCCGGCCCAGGCGCGGATCGACGCCGAGGTCTTCTCGCCCAGCGCCGTGTGGGCCTCGTCGCAGATCACGATCGTGTACGCGTCGGAGATCCGGCCGGCGTTGCGCACGAACCACTGGTAGGTCTCGACGGTCACCGGGCCGTTGGTGGCGTCCTGGCCGTCGAGCAGCGCGCCGGTGATGCGATCGCGGTAACCGCGGTCGCGCAGCTCGCCATGGAACTGGTCAACGAGGTTGCGCCGGTGCGTGAGGATCAGCACGCCGCCGGTCCGCGATGCCTCCACGAAGCCCAGCGCGGCGACGGTCTTGCCTGCGCCGGTGGCGTGCTCGAACCAGAAGCGCTTGGCGGCGTTGGGATCCTCGGGCTGTTCGCCGAGCTGGCCGTCCTCCTCGTCGGGCTCGTCCTGCCAGTCCTGGGGCTCCTCATCCTCAGGCTCGTCAGGCTCGTCCGGCTCGTCGTCCTCCTCGGGCTCGTCCTCGTCGTCCTCGTCCTCTGCGTCGGAGACAGGACCGAGCGGGTCGTCCTCGTCGTCTTCGTCTTCGTCCTCGTCGTCCGCCGCATCGTCAGCGGGATCGGGGCGGACGACCGCGTCGGTCGGCTCGGCCGGGTCGCCATCGTCCGTGTCGGTTTCGTCGAGGTCATCGACGTCGGCCGGCGTGACGGCGGCGGCGTGCCCGTTGCCGTTGGCGGCGGCGCGCTGGGCCTCGGTCATCAGCGCCGTGAGGGTGCCCGACAGCGCATCGACCTGGTGGGCCGAGAGCACGGTGCCGTCAACGAGGTGCGGCTCCTCCTGGGAGAGGATGCGCTCCAGGCCGAGCAGCAGCGCGAACTCCCGGCGCCATTGCACCGAGGGCAGCTTGTTGCCCGCCTCGACCTCGCCGAGGGCGGCGTCGAGCGCCCGACGACGCGCAGAACCGACGGCCAGCGCCTCTTCGAGCGTCTCGCCGTCATAGACGAAACGTTCGCGGGTCAGCCGTTCAGCGCGTGCGATCGCGTCAGGACTCGGAAAGGGGGTGGAAACACCCATACGTGTTGGCAGTTTGCGTCAGGATGAGCGAACCGCGGCGGAAAAGGTCGTAGCGGCTCAGGCGGCCTCGGTGGCGTACACCGAAGTACAGCGAGTATTCCTCAGGAGCGTTCCCTCGCCGTCCGGCAAGAGGATAGACAGTATTTAAGCAGATGCACCCGTCGGCTCCCGCGGAGGCTGTGGCAAGCTGTTCTCCGTGGGTGTTTGCACTCGGTTGATCCTTCCCCTGGCCGCGGCCGCGACGCTCGCTGGCTGCGGCGCGAGCGCACCCGCTCGCAACGCCGCCCCGTCGCCCGATCAGGTCACCGTCGCCTTCCGTGGGTCGCCGCCGATGCTCGCGGCGCTGCACGGGCAGGCCAACCGGTTGCTGGGTGGTGGCTTGAGCGCGTTTCGGGCTCGTCTCGCCGCGTTGCACGGCTATCCGGTGGTGGTCAACAAGTGGGCGTCGTGGTGCGGTCCCTGCCGGAGCGAGTTCCCGGTCTTTCAGCGGACGGCGGTGCTCCTCGGGCGGCGAGTCGCGTTTCTGGGCATCGACGCCAAGGACGGCACAGGCGAGCCCGGCGCGGCCTTCCTGCGCCGCTTCCCGGTCAAATATCCGAGCTACACCGACCCCGACGCGGCGATCGCCGACGCGGTCGGAGCGTCGGTCTACATGCCACAGACGCTGTTCTACGCGGCCGGCGATCACCGCAACTACGTCTTTGACCACGCCGGACCCTACGAGAGCGTCGCCGCGCTGCAGCGCGACATCAGGCGCTACGTGCTGCGATGACCGGCGCGCTCACCTACGAGGTCCGCCGGTCGCGCGAGGAGGAGGAGATGGCGGGGGTCCTCGCCGTTCGCTACGAGGTGTTCTGCGTCGAGCAGGGGGTCCCCGAGCGCGAGGAGCACGATGGGCGCGACGCCGAGGCCCTGCACCTGGTGGCGGTGTCCGGAGACGAGGTCCTGGCCACCTGCCGGCTGGTGTTCGTCGGCTCCACGGTTCAGTTCAGCCGCCTCGCCGTCCGCACGACCGCCCGTCGTCACGGCGTCGCCTCAGCGCTGCTGGACCTCGCCGACGACGAGGCCCGCCAGGCGGGTGCGCGACGTTTGGTCCTGCACGCGCAGACCTACGCGCGGGCGCTCTACGAGGCGTCCGGATACGTCCCGCGGGGGCGGGTCTTCATGGAGGCCGGCATCGAGCACATCGCGATGGAGAAGCACCTCTGACGCAGCTGCGGATCGACCCGCTGACCGGCCAGCGGGTCCTCATCGCCGGCGAGCGCGCCGACCGTCCCGGCAGCGGCCTGACGGCGACCGCCGCTGCGCCGATCGAGCGCGCCGATGATCCGTTTGCGGCGGGTCATGAGGACCAGACACCCCCCGAGCTCTACGCGTTGCGGCCCGCCGGCGGCATCCCGGATGGGCCGGGCTGGACGGTCCGGGTGATCTCCAACCTGTACCCGGCGCTGACCGCTGATGCCGAGATTCCGCCGCCGGCGGCCAATCCTGACCTTTTCTGGGCCGGACCGGCACGGGGTGCCCACGAGGTGATCGTCAACGCACCGGAGTCGGTCAGCTCGCTGGCCGAGCTGACTCCGGCCCAGGTGGCCGCCGCGGTGGAGGTGTGGCGCGAGCGGATGCGCACCCACGCCGGCGCGGCCTGTGTGCATCTGATCGTCAACGAGCGCCGCGAGGCCGGGGCGTCACTCCCACACACCCACGCCCAGCTCTACGCGATGGACTTCGTCCCGGCCGCGATCGCCCGCGAGCGTGAGCGCTTCGGCGCCTATCAGAGCCGCACGATGGGCGCCAACCTGCTCGGCGACCTCGTTCAGCAGGAGGTGCGCCTGCGTGAGCGTCTGATCGCAGTGGACGCCGAGGCCGTCCTGCTCTCGCCCTACGGTGCGCGCGTCCCCTACCAGATGATGATCGTCCCCCGGACCCCGCGGGCACGGTTTGAGGACGACGGCCCCACCGGCGCGGCGCTGCTGCACGACGCTCTGGGACGCCTGGCGCGTCGCCTCGGCGCCAACCCGCCGTTGAACCTGTGGGTGCGGACCGCGCCGCGGGGCGTCGATGCGTTCTGCTGGCGGATCGACATCCTTCCGCGCCTGACCGAACCCGCCGGGCTCGAGCTCGGCGCCGGGCTGGGGCTGAACGTTGTCAGCCCAGAGCGTGCCGCGGCGGAGTTGCGCGACGTATGAGGGCGCTGATCCAGCGCGTCAGCCGTGCCGCGGTGGCGGTGGACGCCACGGAGGTGTCGGCGATCGGCCCCGGGCTGCTCGTCCTGCTCGGCGTCCACGTTGATGACACCGGCTCGCACGCCGACCAGCTGGCGGCCAAGGTGCGCCGGCTGCGAATCTTCGCCGACGCCGACGGGCGCATGAACGAGCCCCTGGGCGACCGCGCGGTGCTGTGCGTCAGCCAGTTCACGCTGTACGGGGATGCCCGGCGCGGCAACCGGCCCAGCTACGTACAGGCCGCGCGACCCGAGCACGCCCAACCACTGTACGAGCGCTTCTGCGCCGCTCTGGACGCGCACCGCGGGGTGTTCGGCGCCGACATGGCCGTTTCGCTGGTCAATGACGGACCGGTGACTCTGCTGCTCGAGAGCCGATAATCACCCGGTGCGCGGATATCGGTACCTGTTCGCACAGCTCGTCCGGCGCGAGCTACGGCGTAAGTACAAGGGCTCGACGCTCGGCGTGCTCTGGTACCTGATCAACCCGCTCGTGCTGATGGGCGCCTACACGCTGATGTTCGGGCACGTCTTCCACCTGCAGCACTTCCCCGACTTCCCGGTCTTCCTGATGATCGGCCTGATCGCATGGACGTTCTTTCAGCAGTCGTTGCTGGCCGCCTGTGACTCGCTGATCGAGCAGGGCGGCCTCGTGCGCCGGGCACGCTTTCCCCGCGAGACGATCCCGGCGGCCGCGGTCACCGTCCAGCTGGTCACCTTTGGCGCCGTGCTCGTCGGACTCGTGCCGCTCAGCCTCGCGCTGCGGGGAACCAGCACCCCTGCCGCCCTGCTGCTGCTCCCGGTGATCGTGGCGCTGCTGTTCGCCTTCGTGCTCGGCTGCGCGCTGATCGTCTCGGTCCTGCACGCCTACTATCGCGACGTCGCGCCCGTACTCACCGCGGCGCTGTTGCCATGGTTCTTTCTCACCCCGATCTTCTACCAGCCCGACGCGAGCATCCCGTTCGTCGCCCGCCATCCGCTCGTGGCCACGTTGCTGGACTGGGCCAACCCGATCGCGCCGTTCATCCACGGCCTGCGCGACGTCCTGTATTACGGCGTCGCGCCCG
>JALYTU010000214.1 GCA_030854125.1 Actinomycetota bacterium
CGCCGTTCTCGACGGCCGTGAACACCATGTTCGGCGGCACCGCATGGGGCAACGTAATGGCCGTCGTGGTGATCATCTCCGGCATCGGCGCACTGAACGGCTGGACGATGATCACCGCCGAGATGCCGCGCGCGGCCGCTCAGGACCGGGTTTTCCCCGAGCGGTTTGAGCGGCTAAACCGGCGCGGGGCGCCGGCCTGGGGGATCATTGTCTCCACCGCCCTCGCGTCGATCGCGATGGTCATCAATTACCTGGGCTCGAACGGAGCGACGGTATTCACGACGCTCATCCTGATGACCGGCATCACGGCGGCGGTCCCCTACGGCTTTTCGGCCGCGGCGCAGATCAAGTGGCGGATCGCCGACCAGAAGAAGATGGAGACGCCACGGTTCATCCGGGACATGATCGTCGCGGGGCTAGCGGTGGTGTTCTCGGCCCTCTTCATCTACTACTCGCGGAACACCGGCCACAGCTTCTTCGTCTACTGGGCGCCGTTCCTGATGACGGCCGGCGCGTTCCTGATCGGGATCCCGGTCTACCGGCGACAGCGCCCCAAGATGACCGCCCCCGGCCCCGTCCCGCCCTACCGGTGAGTTGACATGGCCTCACGCGGTAAGAGTCGCGGCCGCGCGGTCGTGGCGCTGGGAGGCAATGCCCTGCTGCGTCGCGGCGAGCCGCTGGAAGCCGAAAGCCAGGCCAGCGCGGCTCGCGACGCAGCGGGCCTGCTGGCTCGGGTGGCCGCCACGCAGCAGCTGATCGTGACCCACGGGAACGGCCCCCAGGTCGGCCTGCTGGCGCTGATGGGCGACGCCTACCCCGAAACGGCCCCCTATCCACTCGACGTCCTTGACTCCGAGACCGAGGGCCAGATCGGGTATGTGCTCGAGCTCGAGCTGAGCAACGCCATCCCGGACCAGAAGACGGTCGCGGTGCTGACGCGTGTCGTGGTCGATCCCGACGACCCGGGGTTTTCCGACCCCGGGAAGTTCATCGGGCCGGTCTACTCCGAGAGCGAGGCACGGTCCGTTGCGCAGCGCCACGGCTGGACGGTGAAGCGTGATGGTCAGAGCTGGCGGCGCGTCGTCCCCTCTCCGCAACCAAAACGAATCGTGCAGCTGGACGCGATTAAGTGCCTCGCCGACGCCGGGTTTATCGTCGTCTGCACGGGCGGTGGCGGGATCCCGGTCATCGAAGATCACCGCGGCCATCACCGCGGCGTGGAGGCGGTCATCGACAAGGACCTCGCATCGGCACGGCTCGCCATCGACCTCCACGCGAACACTCTTGTGCTGGCCACCGACGTCGACGCGGTCTACGGCGACTTCGGCACGCCGGCGCAGCGGCCGATCGCGCACGCCACGCCGGCGCGCCTCCGATCGTCTGAATTCGCAGCCGGGTCGATGGGACCGAAGGTGGAGGCAGTGTGCCGGTTTGTCGAGCGCACCGGCGGCCGCGGCGTCATCGGCAGCCTCCACCAGATCGACGAGCTAATCAGCGGCCGCGCCGGCACCCAGGTGCATCCGGACGGTACCGAGATCACAGACGAAGAACGGAAGGCGATACATGACCGAGCAGCTTGAACAGAAGGTGGCCTTCAGCGTCGACTCCGAGGTCGGGACGCTGCGCAAGGTGATCGTGCACCGGCCAGGGCTGGAGCACACGCGGCTCACGCCGGCAAACGCGCAGGAACTGCTGTTCGACGACGTGATCTGGGTCAAGCGGGCCAAGGAGGAGCACGACGCGTTCTGCGGCGTGATGCGCGACCGGGGAGTGGAGGTCCTCTACGCCGAACAGCTGCTGACCGATGTCCTCGAGGTACCGGAGGCGCAACGATGGGTACTTGACCGGGTGCTCGACGAGCGCCACGTCGGCGTCTACCTCGCCCGATCCGGGCACGAGTGGGGCAGCAACGCAGCACCCCGGGACCTGGCAGACGGGCTCATCGGAGGGGTGACCAAGCGCGACCTGACCGAGGGTGAGGGCTTGACCTATGAGTCCAGCGAGCTCAACGACATGCTGCTTCCGCCGTTGCCGAACTTCCTCTTTCAGCGCGACCCCTCATGCTGGATCTATGACGGCGTCACCCTGAACCCGATGGCCAAGGCCGCCCGGCGTCCTGAAACCGTCTTCATGGAGGCGATCTACCGCTGGCATCCGATGTTCGCGCGCGACGGCGGGCTGAAGGTCTGGCACGGCGGAGTTGAGCAGGACTGGGGTCGCGCGACGCTCGAGGGCGGCGATGTCATGCCGATCGGCAACGGCGCGGTGATGATCGGCATGGGCGAGCGCACAGCCCCTCAGGCAGTGACGATGATCGCTCGCGAGCTGTTCAAGGCCGACTCGGCGAACCTCGTGCTCGCGGTGATGCTGCCGCGCTCACGCCACTACATGCACCTCGACACCGTCATGACGATGGTCGACCGCGACGCCGTGACCCTGTTCCCCGAGGTGGTCGATGGCGCGCGCGTCTGGGCGATCCGACCCGGGGAGGCACCCGAGCTACCAATCGTCGAGCGCTTCGCCGGCAGCGTGGTCAAGGCGCTCGAGAGTGCGCTCGGCGTCAAGCACATGCGCGTCGTGGCGACCGGCGGCGGCCCATTCGGAAGCGAACGGGAGCAGTGGGACGACGGAAACAACCTCCTCTGCCTGGAGCCCGGGGTGGTCATCGCCTATGACCGCAACGTCGACACCAACACCCGCCTGCGGAAGGCCGGCATCGAAGTGATCACGATTGCAGGATCCGAGCTTGGCCGAGGCCGCGGCGGATCGCACTGCATGAGCTGCCCAATCGACCGCGATCCCGCGTTCTAGGAGCCGGCATGTACAACCTACGCAACCGGAGCTTCCTCAAGGAGAGCGACTTCACGGCACGCGAGCTCGAGTATCTGCTGAGACTCTCAGCGGCGCTCAAGAGCGCAAAGTACGCCGGCACAGAAGTGCCCCGCCTGACCGGAAAGCAGATCGCGCTCATCTTCGAGAAGGCCTCGACGCGGACTCGTTCGGCGTTCGAGGTCGCAGCCTACGACCAAGGGGCGCACGTCACCTACCTCGACCCGAGCGGCTCGCAGCTCGGTCACAAGGAGTCAATCGCCGACACCGCCCGCGTCCTGGGGCGAATGTACGACGCGATCGAGTTCCGGGGCTCCGCGCACCGCGACGTCGAGGAGCTGGCCGCTCACGCTGGCGTCCCGGTCTACAACGGACTGACCAACGAATGGCACCCAACGCAGATGCTCGCGGACTTCCTCACCATGCACGAGTCGAGCCACCGAGCCTACGACGCGATCGCCTACACATATATGGGAGACGCCCGGAGCAACGTCGGCCGCTCGCTGCTGGTGATGGGGGCAATCATGGGCGCCGACGTTCGCATCAGCGGCCCACGTGAGCTCTGGCCCCCGTCCGACGTGCAAGCCCTCGCCAACGAACGCGCCGAGCGCTCAGGAGCCCGAATCATGCTCACAGACGACCGCGAGCAGGCTCTACGCGGCACCGACTTCGTCTACACCGATGTATGGGTCTCGATGGGCGAGTCCAAAGACGCCTGGGCTGATCGTGTGAAGCTGCTGGCGCCCTACCAGGTCAACCGCGCGGCGCTCGAGAGCACCGGCAATCCCCGAGTGAGATTCATGCACTGTTTGCCGGCCTTCCACGATCTCAACACGACAGTCGGCCGTGAGATCATGGAGCACACCGGAATGACCGACGGACTCGAAGTGACGGGCGAGGTGTTCGAATCCCCCGCCAGCATCGTCTTTGAGCAGGCCGAAAACCGGCTGCACACGATCAAGGCGATCCTCGTCGCCACGATCGGCTAGCTCAAAAGGTCGGCGGTCGAGTCACTCTGGCTCTCGCCGCTCGCCGCTCGCCGCTCGCCGCTCGCCGCTCGCTCGTTCAACGGCTGGACGTCGCACTACTTCGCACGGCGAGCGTGCTGCCCTCTGCTGGTGCTGCCGCGGAGTGCGGCCAAGCTGGCCGAAACCGACATCGGCGCGCCGGTCCAGGTCGCCGGGCACATCGCGACGGGCGGTCCTTAGCGAATCGCAGAACTGAAGTGCCCGCATACGGATGGCGGCGCGAGGCACCGATCTCAAGGTCCGGTCCGACGAGCACCTTCGAGGAGGTCACGATGTTCCGTGCCGGTGCGGCGGCGCTGGCAGCGACTAGCGAGACGCGGTGCGGGAAACCACCGGTGCGGTATGTGGAGTCCTGCGGATGCCGCCGCGGCGCGCGTGAGCGACGATGCGCCTATGGAGTTTTTGGATCGTCGCGATGCTGGGCGCCGGCTGGCCGCGCGGCTTCTGCCTTTGGCGCATGAGCGGCCGTTGGTAATTGCGCTGCCGCGGGGCGGGGTACCGGTCGGGTTCGAGGTCGCACGGGCGCTGGGAGCGCCGCTCGACGTGCTGGCGGTGCGCAAGCTCGGCGCGCCTGGTAACCCGGAGTTCGGTGTGGGGGCGATCGCTGAGGATGGCACGGCGGTGCTGGACGCCGACACTGCTCGGCGTGTGGGCATGACCGAGGACGTGCTGGATGCGACGGTCGCGCGGGAGGCCCGGGAGCTGCGCCGGCGCGTCGAGCGCTACCGCGGCGGGCGCCCGCCGCTTGATGTGCGTGGGCGGACCGTGATCGTGGTTGACGACGGGCTCGCTACTGGGCTGACCGATCTTGCGGCGGTTCGTGCGCTGCGTGCTCGCGGCGCCGGTCGGATCGTCGTTGCGGTTTCGGCGGGTGCCCGCGAGTCGGTGGCGCTGATCGAGCGGGAGGCCGACGAGGTTGTGTGCCTCACGATTCCGCGCGAGCTGTTCGGAGTGGGCTCCTGGTATGGGGACTTCGCGCCCGTGTCCGACGCGGAGGTGCTCGCGCTGCTCGGTGCCGCCGCGTTCGCTTGGGCGCCGGGGCGTGACCGGATGCCCCCGCCGCGGCGGATCGTCCCTGTGGCGCGGCCGATTGAGCGCGAGCTGCTGCTTGACATCGGCGACGTCGCGCTGACCGGGGATCTGACGCTCCCGCCGCAGCGGCATGGCCTGGTGATCTTCGCGCACGGCAGTGGTTCGAGCCGCTTGAGTCCGCGCAACCGCGAGGTCGCCACGACGCTGCATGAGGCGGGCCTGGCGACGCTGCTGTTCGATCTGCTGACCGAGGAGGAAGGGCGCCGGCGCGAGCTGGTGTTCGACATCCCGCTGCTCGCGCGCCGCCTGGAGAGCGTGACCCGGTGGGCGATCGCAGAGCCTGACACCCGGGGGCTGCCGGTCGGCTATTTCGGCGCCTCGACGGGGGCGGCTGCGGCTGTGCGTTCGGCTGCCGCGGCGAGGGATGTGGTTCAGGCCGTGGTGTCGCGTGGTGGTCGCCCCGACCTTGCCGCCGATCGGCTTCCGTACGTCACCGCGGCGACGCTCCTCCTCGTTGGTGGGCGTGATCCGGAGGTGCTAGAGCTCAATCGGCGCGCCGCTGCGATGCTGCGCTGCCCGCACAGCCTGGTGGTCGTGGAGGGCGCCGGCCATCTGTTCGGCGAGCCCGGGACGCTGGAGACGGTGGCGAGGCTCGCTTGCGACTGGTTCGAGAAGCACATGGCAGCGCCCGCCTCGCGGCTCGCGGTTGCCGGAGGTTAGCGTCGTGTCCACCACCCTGTCCTGGGCCAGAGTTTCGAATCCGCGACTCCACCACAACCACGCGCCGGGCACAAACGCGCTCTTTCCGGATTCTCCGACAGCCTCTCGCCCCTGCAGGCGTCAGC
>JALYTU010000215.1 GCA_030854125.1 Actinomycetota bacterium
CTGCGAGCGTGGGCACCAGTGGCGGGCCAGCGTGAATAACCGAGCAAACGGCTCGGGCTGCCCGACGTGCGCCGCGGACGCCAGCGCGCTGCTCCTGCGGGTGCTCGCCCGAGCGCAGACGCAGGTGTCGGCTGAGCGCTCGCTTGCGGTCAAGTACCCCGAACTGCTGACCCAGCTTCACGCCACTCGCAACGGCGACCTGGACCCCGCAGCGATCGGCGCCGCCTCAAAGCGGAAGTTGTGGTGGCGCTGCGCAACTTGTGGGCACCAGTGGCAGGCGACGGTCTCCAATCGCGCGATTCGGGGCACCGGCTGTCCGGCCTGCGTCCGTGAGCGCCACTCGCGTCGGCTCGTCGAGCGTAACCGGCGTACGCTGCCCGAACGCAACCAGCGCGTCACCGCCGAGCGCTCGCTCGCGGTCAAGCATCCCGAGTTGCTCTCCGAGCTTCACCCGACTCGCAACGGGGACCTAGATCCGTCCACGCTCGGCGCGGGCTCGCACCGCAGGCTCTGGTGGCGCTGTGCGCAGGGGCACGAATGGCAGACGACCGTCAACACCCGCACCAGGGGCTGCGGGTGCCCCTCGTGCTCCAAAGCTCGCGTCAAGCCACGCCAGCGAACGCCGGGCCCTTGAGCTCCCGACGAGCCGTCGCGTTTGGCGCGTCGGACGAGCGGAGGTGGCTGGCACGCTGCTGACGGGTGGGGCCGACCGTCCGGGTCCGGCCGGACCCTGAGGCCGGCGGCGTCGACCCGCGGGACCGTGAAAGCCCAACTCGAACGGATGCGAACTACTTACTTGCGCATCCGGGAAAGCGCGAGATAGTTGAGGTTGTTCTTGAAGGCCGCCCCGCGTTGCAAGCGCCGGGTCGCTTGCAGCATCCACCCAATGCTGGCATATCGCAGGCCGGTGCCCAGACCCGGATTGAGCGCGAAGGCCGTATCTCGGCGTAGCCGACCGGCTAGGGGGGCGCACGCGGGCCTCACTGGGTACTTCCTTCCTGAGAAGACAAGCGTCTGGGCATGGCGACCGGCGCCGTGTTATGCGGGATCGCGCGGGACGGACTTGAAGGGCCTGGCCGTGTCCTGTGCCACGTGGCACCGCCTCACCTCTCGGAGCTAGCCGGCTTGAGAAGCTCGGTCAGTCGATCGATCGCGTTCTGGTCGAGGATGAGCTGGTAGCCAAGGCGGTGCGGGCGTGCGGTGATCTCGCATCCGGTTGCCTGAGCAAGGAGGTCGTGGAGCTTGGCGGCGGCGGCGACCTGATCGGGATGTGACTGAGAGGATGGGCGGAGCGGCTGTCCTGCTCGCGCGATCTCGCCCTCCAGCGCCCGGACTGACCAGCCGCCTTGCAAAGCGCGCTTGGCGAGCTCACGCCGGCGGTAGTGGTCGGGTTCGGTCAGTAGTGCCTTGCCGTGTCCCTTTGAGAGCTCGCCGGCGTCGATCAGGTCGATCGCGTCGTCGGGGAGTTCGAGCAGGCGGACGGTGTGCGCAAGGTCGCTGCGGCTGCGGCCAAGTCGCCGGGCGAGCGTCGTCGCGGTGATGTTGAGCTCGTCGAGCAGGACGGCGATCGTGCGGGCCTCTTCGATCACACCGAGGTCCTCGCGGGCGATGTTCTCGATTAGCGCCAGCTCTACGGACTGGCCCGCACCGAGGGGCTGGGTGACGAGCGCCGGGATCGTCGCGATGCCGGCGAGCTTGGATGCGCGCCAGCGTCGCTCGCCTGCGATCAGCTCGAATCCACCTTCGGGTCGGACCTGGACGATAATCGGCTGCAGCACTCCGCGTTCCCGGATCGAGTCCGCGAGCGCGGCGAGCGACGCGTCGTCGAAGCGCTTGCGCGGCTGGCACGGATTGGGGTGGATGTCCTGCAGGGCGATGTCGCGCAGGCGGGCGTCCGCGCGCTCGGCCCGATCGAGTTGTGCCATGTGGCACGCGTCGCCGGCGACCGGATCATCAATCCGCAACGTGCGTCTGGTCTGCGGGCTCATTGTGCGCGCACCGCCGTGATCTGCTCTGCGAGCTGGTGGTAGGCGATCGCCGGCGAGCTGTCGCGGTCGCTGACGGCGAGCGGCACGCGGTCAGCGGCAGCGCGGGCGAACAGCGCCGAACGGGCTGGGATCCTCGCCGCGGGTGTCAGCCCCCTCGCACGTCAGTGCGTGCTCGATCGCGCGGCTACTGACCCGGTGCGGCGCCCAGCGCGTCAGGATCGCGACGATTTCAAGGGCGGGGCGGTCGAGCCGGTCCGCGAGGCGCCGGACGGTGCGGCGGAGCTCGCGGATCCCGTGGAGCGACTCCTCGTCCTCGGCGCTAACGGGCGCGATCACCAGCTCGGCGAGCACCAGCGCGTTGACGGTCAGCAGCCCGTGGTTCGGCGGCGTGTCGATCACGACGTGGTCGTACTCGCCGGCCACCGGCGCGAGCGCGTCCCGGAGGAACCGCTCGCGGCCAAGCTCACCGACGAGGCTCAGCTCGATCCCGGCGGGGTCACGCCCGCTCGCGATCACATCGACGGCATGCACGCCGCCGACGATCGCATCCTCCGCGCCGGCACGGCCGGCGAGCACGTCGACGAGATTCACACCAGGCACGCGCTCCTCGATCCCGAGCTGGCGGGTGAGCGCGAACTGTGGGTCGGCGTCCACCAGCAGGACCCGTCTGCCCTGGTGGGCGAGCAGCACGCCGAGGTTGGCGGCGGTGGTGGTCTTGCCGACCCCGCCCTTGTGGTTTTGTGCCGAGTCGCTGGTTATGCCGAGCCGCCTGGATCGAAGCCGTCGTTTCTCCTGCTGTGACTGGGTTTCGGGTCGTGATCGGCTCGGCATAACTTGGCGGTCCTGTTCAGAGGTTCTCGAGGAACTTCAGGAGCTGGTCGGTGGCGTGGTAGCGGCCGGGTCGGGTGCCGGGCGGCGCGGTGCGATCGAGCGCTCGCTGTTTGAGTCGGAGGTCGCCGTGGAGGTATCCGCGGGTGGTGTCTTCTTGTTCGTGTCCGAGCCAGAGCGCGATGACGCTGGTGCTGACGTCGGATTGCAGGAGCGTCATCGCGTTGGTGTGACGGAGGACGTGGGCGGTGACCCGCTTCGTGGTCAGCGACGGGCAGTTGGTCGTGGCGGTCGTGGTGTGTTTGTTGATCAGCCACTCGATGGCGTCGCGGCTGAGCGGCCCGCCGCGGTTGGACGGGAACACCGGATCGTCGGGCTGACCGTCGCGTTCTTTGAACCAGCGTTTGAGTGCTTTGACGGTCTGGGTGGTGAGCGGCACGACCCGTTGCTTGCGGCGTTTCCCCTGGCAGTAGAGATGCGGACCGGTCCCGAGCCGCACGTCCTTGCAGGTCAGTCCGGTCAGCTCGGACACGCGCAGTCGGGTCTGGACAGCGGTCAGCAGCAGCACGTGGTCGCGTCGACCGGTCCACGTGCCGGGGTCCGGGGCGTTAATCAGCGCTCCGGCTTCTTCTTTGGTGAGGTAGTTGACCAGCGCGCGGTCGAACCGTTTGGTCGGGATCGCGAGCACCCGCTCGATCACGGCGGCGTGTTCGGGGTGGCGGAACGCGGCGTATCGGTAGAGCGAGTGGATCGCCGCCAGCCGCGCGTTCCGGGTTCGGGCGCTGTTGCCGCGCTCGGTCTCGAGATGGGTCAGGAACCTGGTGATCAGTCCGGCGTCGAGGTCATCGATCTGGAGCTTCGAGGGCGGCTTGCCGAGATCGGCGCTGGCGAAGCCGAGGAGCAGTCGCATCGTGTCGCGGTACCCGGCGATCGTGTGCGGGCTCGCTTGCCGCTGGGTCATCAGCCGCTCGGTGAACCAGGCCTGCAGCGTCGGGGCCAAGAGCGTCATGCGAGTTCCTCCATCGTTGTCTCCAGGCGTGCGGCGGCCAAGGCGAGCAGTTCTGGCGCGCCGGTCAGGTACCAGAAGCTCGAGGACGGTTTGGCATGCCCGAGGTAGGTGGACAGCCAGAGCATCTTGGCCTGCACATCGCTCCCGTCGCGGTGCCAGTCCAGCAGTGTGTTCACAGCGAAGGTGTGCCGAAGGTGGTGCAAGGTCGCGGCACTGACGCCAGGTGCCGTGCTGATCTGCGCCGCTTTGCGGAGCTCCCGGAACCCTTCCTGGATCGTGCTCTTGTCCGGCCGCGACCGGTGCGAGGAGAGGAAGAAGCTCTCCCCGGACGGCGTGGGGCAGAGCGCGTCGCGGACGCCTGCGTAGTTCGCCAGCGCCTGGGTGCTGGTCGGGTGCAACGGCAGCTGCCGCGATTTCCCGAACTTCGTTTTGCGGACGGTCACGATCCCGGCGTCGAGGTCGACGTCGTCGCGGTCCAGCGCGACCGCCTCCCCGATCCGCATGCCGGTGACCGCCAGCAGCCCGAGGATCGTGGTGAACGTCGCGGCGCGCAGCGGCGGGCTCATCGTCCCGGCGGCGGCGAGCAGCCGGGTGATCTCGTGATCAGAAAACAGGTACGGGATCGCGCGCTGCGGCTGCCCGCACAAGATGCCCTCGGGTGGGATCTCTGTCTTGGGGTTGATCGTCCGCATGTACTTCGCGAACCCACGGACGATCGAGAGCCGCTGCGCTTTCCAGCTCTCAGCTCCACGAGTTTGGCTGGCCCATTCGACCGCGAGCGTGGTGGTGATCGTGTCCGCGCCTGCCACCTCCAGGAACGACGCGAACTGCGGCAGCAGCCGCTGATGCTCGACGAGTTTGAAACCGAGCGTGCGGCGGATCGTCAGGTAGTCGCGGACTGCGTCATCAAGGCGGGTCATGCCATCACCCCGGGCCACGGGCGGGCGAGCTCTCTGAGCCGGACCCAGTCGACTTTCGCGTACCCCATCGTCGTCACCCAGTCGCGATGACGCAGAAGCGACGCAATCTCCTCCAGCGATGCCCCGGCCTGCAGCGCTTCGGTCGCGACGGTGTGCCGCAAGCGGTGCACACCGACGTGGCCGAGGCCGGCCCTTTCGCTCGCGCGCGCCACGATCCGACCGACGACGCCGTAGTCCTCCTGCTTGAGCGCGCTGAACGGCCGGATCGCGGTCAGGAACACATGTCGATCGACGGACTCGGGACGCCCATGGCGCAGGTAGTCGACCAGCGCCTCGCCGACGTCGACGGGGACCGGGAGCCGTTCGTAGCACTGGCGCTTGCCGCGCACGATCACCTCGCCGGCCCGCCAGTCGAGATCCTCCAGCAAAAGTCGCGCGATCTCGCAGCCGCGCAACCCCATCCTGGCCAGCATCATCAGGATCGCGTAATCACGGCGTCCCGCCGGGGTGGTCCGGTCGCAGCTCGCGACGATCCGGGCGCCATGCTCGGCCGGGAGCGCCTTGTGCAGACGCACCAGACTCCATCCCGGCAGCCGCGGGACCGCAGCGCTCAAATCTTCGTCGATCAGGCCGTCCGCCAGCAGGAACCGCAACACGCCACGCAAACAGGTCACCAATCGCATCCCCGTCCAGCGGCTGCACGTCACGCACTCCCTCAGCAGGAACCCCGAGACCTCGCCGGCCGTCAACGACGTCAGCGCGCCGCTGTGAGGATCGACCCGCCCGGTCAAGAACGACCGCGCGATCCGCTCATACCAATACACCGACGTGCGGTTCGTGACGCCGCGCTCCTGGGCGAGATACGCAACGAACCGACCGACGATCAGATCGAGTTGCGTCGCCACCGGCACCGCCGCTGGGTCAACAATCCCAAGCTGGCGCAGATACGCCAGCACGTCCCGCTCCGACGCCGGCGAGTACCAC
>JALYTU010000216.1 GCA_030854125.1 Actinomycetota bacterium
CTCATCCTGGGCACCAACAAGGTGCTGCTGCGCCCGGTCACCCGCCGCCTGCACATGGTCGAACGTCGCGCCGGCTTCCTCGCTCACCCCGCGTTTGCGGTCTTCTTCTACGCGGCGATCATGTGGGTGTGGCACGTGCCCGCGATGTACGACGCGGCGTTGAACAACACCACCGTTCACGCCTTCGAGCATCTCTGCTTCGCCGCCGCCGGCAGCCTGTACTGGTGGCACCTGATCTCCCCGATCCGCAGCCGCAGGCGGCTCGGCGGCATGGGACCGATCGGTTACATGGTCGCGACCAAGCTGCTCGTCGGAGTGCTCGGGATCGCGCTCGCCTTCGCCCCCGCCTCGTTCTACCCCTACTACCAGCACCATCCCCACTACTGGGGCCTGTCGCCATCCGAGGATCAGTCCCTGGCCGGGCTGCTGATGGCGCTTGAGCAGTCGATCGTGATGGGCGTCGCGCTGGTCTACCTGTTCGTGCGCATGCTCACCGAGTCCGAGCGGGACGCCAAGCGCCAGGAGCGGTTCGAGGTCGTCTGACCCGTCCGGCCCGTACCGGGGCCCTCCTCCGAGGACGATGCCGAGACGAGCATCGCGGCGCCGATTCCGCCGCTGAGATCCCCCAGCCCGGCGACACGGACCGCCGGCGGCCGGTCATCGTTGAACAGGTGGGGATGCATCTGGGTGGCGATCCGCTCGGCCATCGGCTGGCCGAAGCGCACGCCCAAACCGCCGCCGATGATCACCGCCTCGACGTCGAGCAGATTGACCGCCGAGGCGATCCCGGCGCCGAGCGCCTTGACCGCGCGTTCGATCAGCTCGGTGGCCAGCGGGTCGTGCTCGTCGAGCGCGTGCGCCCAGACCGAACTGGTCAGGCGGGTGCGCCCGCGCTGCTTCATCAGCTTGAAGAGATCCGTGGTGGCGCCCTTTTCGAGCTCCCGTCGCGCCCGGGTCTCCATCGCCGAGCGCCCCGCGTAGGCCTCCATGCAGCCGCGCCGTCCGCACGGGCAGTGCGCGCCGTTGCGGCGCACCACCATGTGGCCGATCTCGCCGGCACCGCCGCGGCCCAGCCACGGCTTGCCGTCGAGGACCAGCCCGCCGCCGACCCCGGTGCCCCAGAACACGCCGAGCACGGACTGATAGGGCTTGCCGGCCCCGAAGGCGAACTCAGCATCGGTGGCGACCTGAACGTCGTTGCCGATCTTCACCGGTGTGCCGAGCTTTTCGGCCAAGGTCGGCCCGAGCGGAAAGGACCCGCTCCAACCGGGCAGGTTGCCCGCGTTGGCCACCGCTCCGGAGGTCTCGTCGACATCGCCTGGTGAGCCGACGCCGACGCCAACCAGGGCGCTGGTCTTCACGCCGGCCGCCTTGGCGGCACCGATCAGCGCCTCGGCCATCTGGGCGGCGACGTCGGCCGGGGCGCCCTCGGTCGGGGTCGGCTGGCGCGCCTGACCGAGCACGTTCTGATCGGAGTCGACGATGATCGCCTCGATCTTCGTCCCCCCGAGGTCGATGCCGCCGCGCAGCGTGGCGTTCTCCGATCCCTCCATCTCGCCTCGAACGCTATCCGAATGGGCCCCTGTCCGCTCCCTGGGCCTGAGCCAGGACGGATCAGGGCTTCCGACGAAGCCCTTAGGCCCAGGACTCGCGGTAGCTCTCCTGCTCGGCGGTCGGCGCGTCGATCCGCACCCCGAGCGCCTCCAGCTTGAGCCGGCCGACCTCCTGGTCGATCGCCCCACTCACGGCGTGCACGCCGGGGCCAAGTTCGTCGCGGCGTCGCACGAGCTCCTCCACGCTGAGCGCCTGCAGGGCAAACGAGACGTCCATCACCGCCGCGGGATGGCCCTCGGCGGCAGCCAGGTTCACGACCCGTCCGTGAGCGAGCAGGTTCAGCCGTCGCCCGTCGGCCAGCGTGTACTGCTGGACGAGCCGCTGGACCTCCTGGCCGCCGTTGGGTGCGAGCGCGGCCAGCTCGTCGAGGTCGAGCTCGACGTCGAAGTGACCGGCGTTGGCGAGGATCGCACCGTCCTTCATGCGCGCGAAATGCTCCCCGCGCAGCACCCGCCGCGAGCCGGTGACGGTCACGAACACGTCCCCGCGTTGCGCCGCCTCGGCGGCCGGCATCACCTCGTAGCCGGCCATCCGCGCCTCGAGCGCGCGCAGCGGATCGACCTCGCAGACGATCACCGCCGCCCCGGCGCCGCGGGCGCGCTCGGCGATCCCCTGCCCAGCCCAGCCGTAGCCGAGCACCACGAGCGTGTTGCCGGCCAGCAAAACGCCGGAGGCACGCACGATGCCATCCAGCGCGGACTGCCCGGTGCCGTGGCGATCGTTGAGCGCCCGCTCTGTCCGCGCCTCGTTGACGGCGAGCACCGGGCAGCGCAGTCGACCCTCGTCCTGCAGGCGGCGCAGGCGCACAAGACCCGTGGTCGTCTCCTCGGTGCCGCCGATCAACCCGTCGAGGAGCGCGCCGCCGCGGGCGTGAGCGGTGACCAGCAGATCGGCGCCGTCGTCGATCGTGATCTCAGGCTCGCCGGCCAGCAGCGCGATCACGTGCGCAACGTAGGTGTCGAGGTCCTCGCCGCGGATCGCCCGCACCTGGACTCCGTCGGCGACCACCAGGGCTGCGGCGACGTCGTCCTGGGTGGAAAGCGGGTTGGCCGAGCACAGCGCGACCTGCGCCCCACCCGCGCGGAGGGTCCGGATCAAGTTGGCGGTCTCCGCGGTGACGTGCAGGCAGGCCGCGATCCGCATGCCCGCCAGCGGCCGCTGCAACACAAACCGCTCGTGGATGCGGGCCAGCACCGGCATCTGGCTCGCCGCCCAGCCGATCCGCGCCTCGCCACCGGGGGCGAGCGCAAGATCGGCAACATCATGAGGCGTCGTCGTGGCGCGCGTCATCGGCCCGCCAGCTGCGGCCGGCGCCCCCTGCTGCGGCTAGTAGCGGTAGTGATCGGACTTGTAGGGGCCATGCAACGGCACTCCGAGGTACTCGGCCTGGCTGGCCGTGAGCTCGGTCAGCCGAACCCCGAGCGCGTCGAGGTGCAGCCGGGCGACCTTCTCGTCCAGGTGCTTGGGCAGCACGAACACCTGCGTGCCGTACTCGTCGGGCTTGGTGAACAGCTCGATCTGCGCGATCACCTGGTTGGTGAACGAGTTGGACATCACGAAGCTCGGATGGCCGGTCGCGTTGCCGAGGTTCAGCAGCCGTCCTTCGGAGAGCACGATGATCGTACGCCCGCCGGGAAACACCCACTCGTCGACCTGGGGCTTGATGTTGATCTTCTCGATCCCGTCGATCCCGGCCAGGCCGGCCATGTCGATCTCGTTGTCGAAGTGGCCGATGTTGCCGACGATCGCCTGATGCTTCATCTGGGACATGTGCGCGGCGGTGATGACGTCCTTATTGCCCGTCGTGGTGATGAAGATGTCCGCGGTGCCCAGCACGTCCTCGAGCGTCGCCACCTGGTAGCCGTCCATCGCCGCCTGCAGCGCGCAGATCGGATCGATCTCGGTGACGATCACGCGGGCACCCTGACCGCGCAACGACTCCGCGGAGCCCTTGCCGACGTCCCCGTAGCCGCAGATGACCGCGACCTTGCCGCCGATCAGCACGTCGGTGGCTCGGTTGATCCCGTCGATCAACGAGTGGCGGCAGCCGTACTTGTTATCGAACTTGGACTTGGTGACCGAGTCGTTGACGTTGATGGCCGGGAACAGCAGCCGGCCCTGCTCGGCGAACTGATAGAGGCGGTGCACCCCGGTCGTGGTCTCCTCGGTGACGCCCTTGATGTCGGCCGCCATGCGGGTGAAGCGCTGCGGGTCCTCGGCCAGCGAGCGGGTGAGCAGGCCGAGGACCACGGCGTGCTCGTCGTTCTCGGCCGTGCTGACGTCCGGCACCGCGCCGTCGGCCTCGTAGGTGACGCCGTTGTGGACGAGTAGGGTCGCGTCGCCACCGTCGTCAAGGATCATGTTGGGCCCGTCCTGGCCCGGCCAAGACAACGCCTGGTCGGTGCACCACCAGTACTCCTCGAGCGTCTCGCCCTTCCAGGCGAAGACCGGGATGCCCTGCGGGTCCTCGGGCGTGCCCTCGGGGCCGACGACGATCGCGGCGGCCGCGTGATCCTGGGTGGAGAAGATGTTGCAGCTGGCCCAGCGGACCTCGGCGCCGAGCGCCGCGAGGGTCTCGATCAGCACTGCGGTCTGGATCGTCATGTGCAGCGAACCGGTGATCCGTGCGCCCTTCAGCGGCTGGGCGTCGGCGTACTCGCGACGGGTCGACATCAGCCCCGGCATCTCGTGCTCGGCGAGCTGGATCTCCTTGCGCCCGTAGGCGGCGAGGCTCAGGTCGGCGACCTTGTGGTCGGTGGCGGGGACGGTGGTGGTCATGTTCTCTCCGGTTCGCGTGGTGTCAGCAGTTGTGGGGGTGGGCGACGGCCCTCGGCGCGTCAGACCATGCTTCAGGCGAGCGCGGCGGCCAGCAGCCGCTCGTGCTTGTCCTGCTCGAAACGCAGCCAGTCGGCGGCCTCGACATCCTCGGGCCGTCTGGCCTGGGACTCCAGCCAGCGGCGCACCGCTGCCTGCAGCTCGACGTCGGTGGCCATTCTCGCTGCGAAGGCGACGTCGGACAGGCCGATGCCGAAGTGGCTCAGCAGCTCCTTGAGCGTCCGCAGGCGCTGCAGCTGCTCGGGTCCGTAGAGCCGATAGCCCGCGTCTGAACGGGCCGGCGTGACCAGCCCCGCGGATTCGACGTAGCGCAGCATGCGTGGCGACCAGCCGGTCGTGCCCGCCGCCTCGTTGATCGTGAGAGCCTGCATTGCGCGCATAACCCTACCACGGTCGTGTCAAGGTTCGGCGCGGTTCTAATCCGCGACTGGTGTCTGCGGGCGGCGTTACCGCGTCGCCAGCGTGGCCTTGAGCTTGTCCAACGTCGCGATCTGCCCCGGATCGACCCCGCGCAGCACGGCCAGGTACAGCGAGACGAGATCCCCAAGGACGACAAGTGAGACCAGCCGCTCGATCCGCGTCTCCCCCACCGACGCGACGGTCACCGCGACCGCGGCGTGCTGCTCGATCAGATCGCGGCTGAGCGCGATCCGAGTCTTGACCCGCGGATGCAGATCGGAGTCGTCCAAGAAGACGGTCGAGAAGCGTCCGAGCTGGGCCGCCCCCTCCCATCCGAGGATCTCGTTGTGATCGAGCTCGGGCAGCTCGGCGGCGAAGCACGGCAGCTTGGCGTTCTCGTTGATCTGGGTCTTCCACCGGTAGGCAATCGGCGCGGTCAGCCCGGCGCCGGCGATCTGGGGGATCGTGCCGTGCAGCTGGTGGGCCAGCGCCTTGGCCGCGCCGTCCGGGGAAGCGTCGGGGCCCCACTGGGCCAAAAGCCGCTCGGCGTGAACGGCCGCGACGTCGATCTCGGTGTGCAGGCCCTCGGCCACGCCGGCGAACGCCGCCACCTCGAGGGCAACGACGAGCGCGTAGCCGACGGCGGCCCGGGGCTGGTAGGCGCCGGGCAACGGGATCACCGGCACGCCCTCCTCCCGGGCCTGTTCGGCGAGCGCCCCCCCGGTCGTGCAGACAATCCGCCGCGCACCGACCGCACCCGCCGCCTCAAACGCGGCCAGGGTCTCCTCGGTCTCGCCCGAGTAGCTGGAGCACAGCACGGTGGCATCCGGGGTCGTCCACGAGGGCAGCTCATAGC
>JALYTU010000217.1 GCA_030854125.1 Actinomycetota bacterium
TACATCGTCGGCTGGACGGTCGCCTACCGCGAGAACGGCCAGCTCGCCAAGGCGCTGATCGAGCAGGCCGCTGAGCAGCAGCAGATCACCCCGAAGATCCTGACGCTGCACGCCGACCGCGGCGCTCCACAGCGCGCCAAGCCGGTCGCTTTCCTGCTCGCCGATCTCGGCATCACGCGCACGCACTCCCGGCCCTACACGTCCAGCGACAACCCCTACTCAGAGTCGAACTTCAAGACCCTGAAGTACCGGCCGGCGTTCCCCGCTCGGTTTGACGACATCGAGCACGCCCGCGCTCACTGCCGAGCGTTCGTCGACTGGTACAACCACGCCCATCGTCATTCCGGGATCGGCCTGATGACCCCGGCCGCCATCCACCACGGCCACGCCGGACAGCTGCACGCCGCCCGCGCCCACGTGCTCAACGCCGCCTACGCGCGACATCCGGAACGGTTCGTCCGCAACCCGCCAGCGCCGCCGCAGCTACCGACCGCGGCCTGGATCAACAAGCCAAAGGAGGTCGCCGCCGCTCACTAATTTCGAGCGCGAAGTGTCTCACCGAGCTTGACAGGCTCCGGTCGCTCACATTCACGCCGGCCGCGCGGGCAAATCGGGAACGATCGTCGTGCCGCTGTCCACGGGACCGCACCTTCACCACCAGGGGTGCGTTCACTCGAGCGCGGCGGTGGTCAAAGCGCTCGAGGAGCACCCAGCCGCCTACTACGTCAACATTCACAGCCTCCAGTACTCCGCTGGTGCTGTGAGAGCGCAGCTTTAGAGTTTCATGGCGCCGGAGAACAGCGGCTCCCGTCAGGAATCGGGCCCAGGGGATGCGAAGTCCACGGGCAGCCGTTCGCCCTGGGGACGGGACTCGGGACGCCGAACCAGGCGGCGGCGGCTTCCGCTCCGCGCTCCGGCCAAGTCCTGGGACGGTCATGTTTGCGACATGGAAGAGCTTGCCAACAGCCCAGGCTTTCGGCGGCTGCGTGCGGAGATCATCACGCTCGCCGGTCTCACACGCAGCGACCGCGTACTCGACATCGGTGCCGGAACCGGGCTGCTGACGCTCGCCGCAGCGCGAGACGCGGCCCATGTGACGGCCCTCGACATCTCGCCCTTGATGTGCCGCCACCTCGAGGCCAAGCTCGCACGATGCGCGATTGACAACGTTGACGTACGTGCCGGAACGGCGTCCGAGCTGCCGCTTGCCGATGGATCGATCGACGTGATCCTCTCTAACTACTGTTTTCACCATCTCAGAGATCCCGACAAGCGCCGTGCCCTGTCAGAAACCATCCGGGTGCTGCGCCCCGGCGGGCGCTTCGTGGCAGGGGACATGATGTTTCAAATCGGGCTCACGCATGCCCGCGACCGAGCCGTGCTGGCCCGCTTCGCGGGCCGGATGCTCCGACTCGGACCCGCGGGCCTCATGCGCCTGCTCAGGAACCTCCTGCGCGTTGCCAGCGGGCGCGGCGAGCATCCCGCCAGCACCGGCTGGTGGCGCGACGCGCTAAACAAGGAGGGCTTCGTCGACGTTCTCGTGCGAGCCCTCGAGCACGAGGGAGGAATTGCGACCGCCCGCCGCCCCGCGCTTGACCAGCCGCCAGCCAGCCACCCGACGAATCTGATTTCGATCGTTCGAGCCTTCCCCAGCTGACGGCTACTCCGATCTGCGACGGTTCCCGACGCCCGGGCCCGCGATGAGATCTCCAAGCCGGCCGGGTCGAGACTTCCGGCTCGAGAAGGTGTCCCGCGGAACAGGCCTCGGCAGGGCAGCACCCTGTTGATTGTCTTGGTCCCATGTCGGTACCGCTCCGCGAAGCCGTCACTCTGCTTCGTCCGGCTCTCGGAGCACGTATCCCACCCCGCTGACGCTGTGGATCAGCGGCCGCGAACCCGCCGCCTCTAGCTTTATACGTAGGTGCACGACGTGTGCGCGTAGCGCTCGGGAGGTTGGACCGAAGTCATAGCCCCAGATGCGGTCACAGATCACGTCATACGTAAGCACCCGGAGTGGGTTGCGCATCAACAGCTCAAGCAAGGGGTACTCGGTACGGGTCAGCTCCACGAGCGTCTCGCTGACGATCACGCCATAGCGGGCTGGGTCGAGCTTGAGTTCGCCGAACGACAGCCCCCCGTCGGCGACGCCCTCGCCGCCACGGTCACGCAGCAACGCGCCTAACCGCGCCTTGAGCTCGTCAATGTCAAATGGCTTGATCAGGTAGTCGTCCGCACCAGCGTCGAGTCCGCCGAGCCGGTCAGTGATCGCCTCGCGGGCGGTCAGCATCAGTACCGGCAGCCGGTTGCCCTCGCGCCGAAGCCGACGGCAGACTTCGAGCCCATCGACGTCGGGCAGGCCCACGTCCAGCACAACCGCATCCGGGGCGCTGTCCGAGATTTCCGACAATGCCTGCACGCCGGTTCCGGCCAGCACCACCTCGTAGCCGAACAGGGTCAGAGCGCGGCGCAGAACCTCGCGCAGTCCATGGTCGTCATCGACGACAAGCAGCCGCATGCGATGAGTGTCGCTGCTGTTGCGACAGGCACGCCAACTTCCTACCTTGCGCTTACACGCTTCCTGGATTCGAGGCTTTGAGATTGACCAAACGGCCCTCGACGACAGAAAGCCCGCTCGTGCTAGCGGTCGTTCCCGTGGTCGACGCTGTCGCCCCGGGCCCCCCGGTCGATACTGGTGGCCCGGTCTCCTCGGTCGTCGCGATGGCCCCGGTCGGCCTTGCGATCAGGCGAGGTGTCCTTGACTCCTGGACTGTCTGGAGTCTGCGGGTCGGTGCTGTTGGTCGCGTGAGCTGAATGAGAGGCGGCCAGCGCCGCCGGAACCGTAGCCGAGCCGACTCCCAAAACCGCCACCGCGGCAAGTGCTCCGATGCTCCTGTTTCTCAGCTTGATCATGGTTGCTCCTTTGGTCGAGTGATTGCCTAGATCGAGTAGGGACCACGAGATCGGCAATCGTGAAAGTGCTGGACAAGGTCAGCGGGCTCAGATGACCGGCTTGTACTGGCGGCGCCGCGTCCGGGCAGCGGTGTGGACCGCTGGGCGGCGTGTCAAGCGTGCCTTGGCGATCGCCGGCTGATCATGCTGCGTGGTGCGAATCGCCCACACAAGCGGAGCCACGACAGCGAGGAGGACTGCGCTGCACAGGATCACGTTGAGGAGGATGAATGTCATTGCGAGTCCTTTCCTGGTCGGTTGACCCCTCTCCTCCGGCGGCAGAACTCGACGAGCCCAACACCGGCGAGAGGTCATGGAATTAGGTTGCCTGGCGATGGTTATGGAACGGCAAGCTGTTGGCAGCGGGTCAGAAGCGCTGTGGAACAATCGCCGGAATGGGGCCTGGAGCACGTGTTCTGGTGGTCGATGACGAGCACGCGCTCCGGCGTCTGCTGCGTCTCTACCTGGAGCGGGAGGGCTACACGGTGCTCGAGGCTGACAACGGCCTGGATGGGCTGTCGCTGCTGCGTCGCGGCGGGATCGACGTGGCGCTGATCGACGTGATGCTTCCCGGGCTTGACGGATTTGAGGTTGTCCGACGCATTCGCGGCGAGTCGGGCGTGCCGATCATCTTGCTGACCGCTCGGGGGGAGGAGGCCCACCGGGTGGCTGGGTTAGAGCTCGGCGCTGATGATTATGTGGTCAAACCGTTCTCAGCGCCGGAGGTGGTGGCTCGGGTACGCGCCCAGCTGCGGCGAGCCAACAATGTCGTGAGCGAGCGAGCTCCCTTGCGTCACGGCCGCATAGAACTGGATGAGCAGAGCCGGCGCGTGAGCGTCGACGGACGCGAGCTAGAGCTCACGCGCCGGGAGTTTGATCTGCTGGCAGCGCTGCTGCGTGATCCCGAGCGCGTGCACACCCGCGAGGCGCTGCTTGAGCTGGTGTGGGGTTCGACCTATCTTCAGCCCAAGACCGTTGACGTGCATATCGCGGGCTGCGGCGCAAGCTCGGCGATGCGCTGCAGATACGGGCGCTGCGGGGCGTGGGCTACCGCGTGGAGCAGTGATGCTCGCGCGGCTGTCGTCGCTGCGCTTGTGGCTGTTGGCGGCAATGATCGTGAGCGCGGCCGTCGGCCTGGGCGGCGCGTCGCTGCTCTACAGAAACCTTCAGCTCTCCCACGAGCACGCGGCCGATGCCGCGCAGACGCTGCAGGAGGCTCGGGGGATCGCCGCTCAAGTCCAGGCGGGCGCCGACGTCGCGCGCGTGGCCGCCCTGCAGGATCTGCTGGTCAGCGATCGGCTCACGATCCAGCGCCAGGGACGCACAGTCTTTCAAGGTCCCGCTCGACCGGGACACCAACTCGAGCTGCGGGTAAGCGCGCCGTTTAACGGAGGGGTGGTGCGGATCGCTGACTACGCTGCACCGAGCGCGAGCAACACGCTGGATCTGACCTTGATCACGGCCGGCGTGCTTGCCTTGGTGATCGCCGCTGCCATTCTGACCGCGACGCTCGTTACCCGGGCGGTCCGGGTCCCGGTCCAGCGGGCCATCGCTGCCGCCGAGCGCGTATCCCACGGAGAGCTCAGCGCCCGGATGGGCGCCTCGGGCCCGGAAGAGCTCGTCAAGCTTGGGCGTGCCTTTGACCATATGGCGGTGCGGCTTGAACGCGCTGATCGAGATCAACGCCGGTTCCTGGCCGACGTCGCGCACGAGATCGCCACGCCAGTTAACACCATCTCTGGCTTCGCTCTCGCGCTGACCGACGGCGCTGCTGAAGGCGAGGCGCAACGCGCGGAGGCCAAGGCGCTGATCCAGGCCGAGACCCGGCGCCTGCGCGACCTGCTCGCCGACCTACGAGAACTCACCCGCTTAGACCTGACCGAAGGTGTGCGGCTCAGCCCAGTTGCGCTGGCGCCGTTCGCCCACGAGCTGCTCACGCGTTTTCGACCCGCCGCCACCGCCGCGGGGATCACGCTCAGCCATACCGTCCGGGCGACCTCGGTGATCACCGACGCTCGCCTGCTCCAGACCATCGCCTCGAACCTAATCTCAAACGCGATCCGTTACACCCCCGCGGGCGGTCACGTCGAGCTCCGCTTACGCCAACGTCGCGAGGGCCTGGTGCTGGCCGTACGAGACAACGGCGTCGGGATCGCCCCCGAACACCAGCAGCGCATCTTCGAGCGGCTCTACCGCGTAGATGAAACCCGCGACCGCGCGACCGGCGGCTCAGGACTCGGACTAGCGATCGCCCACCGCGCCGCCCAAAGCCTAGGCGGCCACCTCGAACTTGACAGCACCCCCGGTCAAGGCAGCGAGTTTCGCCTCATCGTCCCGCTGAACCATCATCCCGGCTGAGGCAGGGCTTCCGTTCCAAACGGACCGTGTTCGGCCGCAGAACCGAGGCAGGACGTTTCGGCTACTACCAGACCCCAGGCGAGCTTCAGATGGAGCGCGGCAGCGCCCACTCACGCTGCTGCGCGGTAGCCCGCCTTGCGCACGGTCTCGATCGGTGACTCGGACCCCAGGCGCCTGCGAAGACGACCCACGCACACGTCGACCACGTTCGATCTCGGCTCAAAGTCATCTCCCCAGATTTCGGAGAGCAGGCGCTCGCGGCTGATCACCTGGCCCGCGTGCAGCATCAGGAAATGCAGCACGCGGAACTCGCGGTCAGAGAGGTCAGTCACGGCTTCGCCAACGCGTGCCCGGCGCCTGACGAGGTCAAGCCTTAGGCGGCCGACACG
>JALYTU010000218.1 GCA_030854125.1 Actinomycetota bacterium
TCAACCTGTTCAAGCAATGGCGCGGGCTGGCCACCAGATACGACAAACTCGCCCTCACCTACCGCGGCGGCATCGTCTTACGAGCGATCACCATCTGGCTCAAACACTTAGGAGACACGCCCTAGGCGACGCTGTCAAGGACATCGCCGTTCGACGGCTGCCGGCCATCCGAGCAGAGCTCGAGCGCGAGTACGCCGGTGCTGACTTGACGGCCATCGAATGGCAGAACTTCGACCCGGGCTTCAGCGGCGATCCGGGCAGGCTTGTCGGCGATCGTCTTGCAGCGTTGCGCACAACCATCGGCGATCTGGTCGGCCCGGCGATCCCCAAGCCAGCCAAGTCGGCACATGAGCTACGCCCGTATGTGGCTGACACGGCCGATCTGACGAAGGCGACACTCAATGCACTTCGCGCTGAGGCATGGCGGCTCGGTGAACTGATCGGGCTGGATGCCAACCGGCAGAGACAGTTGCAGACGCTCAACGACAAGATCGCCAAGACTGAGGCGGCGATCGTTTCTCTTGATCGGAGCATCCAGGAGGCCGAAGGTGCCTCTGGCCGCGTCAAGGCGTTAATGCTCAAGCGCAAGCAGGCCTACGCCTCTCTGTTCGACGGCTTCGCCTCAGAGCAGGCCCAGCTCGAGGAGATGTATTCGCCTCTCAGGGGCGTGCTCGGTGCGGAGGAGGGGACGCTGGGCAAGCTGACGTTCAGCGTCCGACGTGTGGTCGATGTCGACGCCTGGGCGAAGCGAGGCGAAGCTCTGTTGGACCTGCGCACCGGGGAGTTTCGTGGCCATGGTGAGCTACTGAACCAGGTGCGCGAAAAGTTGCTATCTGCCTGGGAGTCTGGTGCCAGCGCAAACGTCGCCGAGGCGATGGCGGAGTTTCGCGACGAGCACGATCAACACTTCATCCAGCAAGCTAAGGCGCCGCGCTCGGATAAGCAGGCCTTCCGAAAGTGGGCAGCCGACGTCGCTGCTTGGCTCAACAACTCTGATCACATTTCTGTCAAGTACGGCGTGCAGTACGACGGCGTGGCGATCGAGCAGCTCTCGCCGGGAACGCGCGGCATCGTGCTCCTGCTGCTGTATTTGGCAGTCGACCAGTCAGACGACCGGCCGCTGATCATTGACCAGCCCGAGGAGAATCTCGACCCAAAATCGATCTTCGACGAGTTGGTCGGGCGCTTCGTTGAAACCCGGCGCCGTCGCCAGATCATCATCGTGACCCACAACGCGAACCTGGTGGTCAACACCGACGCCGACCAAGTAATCGTGGCGAGCGCCAGCGCGCACCGGCCTGGGCGGCTACCCGTGATGACCTACACCAGCGGTGGCCTTGAGAACCCAGCTATTCGGCAACAGGTTTGCGAGATCCTCGAAGGCGGTCAGCATGCGTTCGAAGAGCGAGCCCGACGTCTGAGGATTCACATCCCATAGCATCGCTCCTGTACTCCCCGGTGTACCGCAGGTAGGGCAGTTGGCTGACCTGAATCGCGATGGATTTTTGATTCTGGTGGCGCGCTCGCTGGCGACGGGCTCAGTTTCGCTCGGACAGTGCTGGTTGTCGCGGCGTCCGCCGGAGCTAAAGCAGGCTGGCGTGCGCGCGGATGATCTCGATGCAGTCATCGAAGCTTGGTCTCTCGCCGTAGACCAGATCCATTGCGGTCGCGTAGCCTTGGCGCCCAACTGACTGCCAGGGTGAATTGTTGTCGAGCAACGGGCTGCCGCCGAAGCCCGCAGCGGGTCGAGGCGTGAAGCTGAAATCTGCTTCTTGACTATGTTCATCGATGTCAGACCACAGGGCTTGGACTCCGGCCGGGCCCTGGGTTCGCAAGGCGCCGAGAACAGATTCTGAGCCGAGCAGCTGGTGCACGTCGTACAAGTGACGCCCGCCTTGCAGCAGTTTCGAGCGCGCGTGGCCGTCTGGGAAACGGGAAGCCCCGTCGTGCAACAGGGCGAGCTTCTCCAGCAGCGTCCGTTCGGGCGCAAGTACGGATGCCGGCACTGCCAGAAATTCCTCCCAGCTCGTCTCGGTGTCGCCCAGCGTGCCGATCGCATATTCGGCCACGAGGGACCGCAGATCATGACGTTGAGTGGGATAGGTGCCGCCGCGAGAGCCCATCTCCAGCAGCACGCCCTCGGTGACCGCGGAGGAGGTGCGTCGGGTCGGGTTGGCGTAGCGGATATTGCGTTTGACTCCGGTCGTGCTGGCGACTGCGGTGAACTCGGCGCCCAGATGGGCTGCAACCGCGTCGCGGATCGCTTTGAGTGCTTTGTCGCGAGCTCCGATAGAGAGCTCTACGGTGGGAAAAGCGACGAGCAGATCGACATCCTCCGAGAAGCGTTCGATGAGCCCGTACGCACGGCTGAGGCTGGTCCCGCCCTTGAAGATCGTCTGGACAGGATGCTCTCGCCCATCTTTGGCGAGCACCGTTACCTCCCGAGTGGCCGCCCGGAGCACCTCGATCACCCAGAAATCCTTCTCGACGAAGGTTGCGTCGATCCCAAGGGCATCAGCGGTTGTCGCGACCAAAGCGTCGAGGCTGTCCGGGTCGCTTCTGAGCAGGACCATCAGTGCGTAGCCTGCTCCTGGTCGAGGGGCAGCACGGCGCGGATCCTGTTCTGCACATCGTTGGCAAGGCGGGCGTAGTTGACCCGCGCGGTCGGCGAGCGCTCGCCATCTACAGCGGAAACGACGCGATCGAGGCGCAATGTCCCGCGTTCGGAGGCATCGGCCGTTGCCGCGACGAGAGCAGCCCAACCGCCTTCCACGACAGACTCCCAGCTGCCGCGGAGCAGTTCCAGCAGGGCGATCTCGGTGTAGTTGAGTTCGCGGCGGCGCATGTTGTTACGTCGAGAGACTCGGACGCCCGGTACGGACGTCGGAACTGGACCAGCCACGGTGAGAGCCGGAGTTGCGGGTAACTGAGTGGTTAGTCCGAGAGCCCGTGCAGCTGTGTGGCCGCTCGGTCCTACGCCGACTCGTCCCAGCACTTCGACAGCGATCGCCTCCGAAGAAGGTCGGGTCATTCCATACCGCGTGCGTGCGCCCTTCCAGTAGAGACCTTTGCGGATGGGAATCAGATCGCCGTGTTTGTGAGCTCGGGAGGCGGCTGAACTCGCCGCTCCACGGCTGCCAGGAAGCGTGTCGACATGTACGAAGGAACCCGAAGGCACGCCCGCGAGGTGCTTGCCGGGACTCATCGAGACCGTCTCCATGACATGAAACTATACCGAGATTCTGTCACATAGTCCAAGGGAAGGCACTTCGAGGCCGGTGAGCTGGGCTCCGTTCGCGTCGGCGGTCTGGTCGGCGTCCCCGGCCTCTCCGCTTACACGGCAAGCAAGCACGGCGTCATCGGCCCGCTCGGGGCCGTCGGCCGCCACGTCGTCGCTCTCGCGACCCGCGCCGGCCTGAAGGTCATCGGCGCAGCCGCCGCTGACCGCGCCGACGACCTGCGCGCACTCGACGCCTCGGTAACGGTCAATCGCAACGATTTCACGGACGCGGTCCGCGAGCGCTACCCAGATGGTGTCGACGCAGCGATCGACCTGATCGGCGGGTTGTCGTCGCACGCAACCTTCGGCCTGGTCCGTGACGGCGGTCGCTACGTCACCGCGGTGCCGCGGTACGTGGATGGCACCGGCCGCTTCGAGCCCGACCGCGACATCGCCTCCTAGGTCTACCAGGTCTCCCCGGACACCGGCCGGCTCAACACCCTGCTCGCCCTCGCCGCGCAGGGCGTGTTGTCCACGCTATCGAGCACACCTACCCGCTTGACGGCGCAGCCGACGCTCACCGACGCCAGGCCGCCGGCGGCCTCAAAGGACGCGTCAGCCTCGTCCCGTGAAGCAGACCGGCAGCGGTCGTCGCAACGCAGAGATGTAGTTCATCGGGGTTATGCGCCGCCCGCCGCGCCCGACTGACCCTGCGTCGTGTCGCGGCGACCGCTCAGCCGGTGGCGGCGGCCGGACGCCCGCACGCAAGGCAGGTGACGTCGCGGCCGGGAAGAACCCGCGGCGCGACCCGCACACCGGGCCGGGCCGTTGCGCCGGTGAGATCGACGTCGACCCACAGCGCGGGCGGGCGAGACCCGCTGATCCACGCCAGCAGCTCGGCCATCGCGACGCTCACCGTCAATGCGTTCAGGTGCACGACCGAGGGGTTCGCCGTGCCGGTGCCGTAGCCGTGCAGGCGGTCCAGACGCTGCTGGTCGGCCGGCTTGGCCCAGCGGGCGACCTCGGCCGGGTCGAGCTCGCCCAGACACTGCAGACACGCCTTGCCGGGCATGATCAGCGCCACCCGCCCGCCGACCAGAGGGGGCGTGATCGAGGTGTCGACGCCGGTCGCGATGTCCAGGTACGGAATGCTGGTCTCGACGGCGATCTGATTGAGCCTCTGCCGGGGGGCCGTCGTGATCGACGCAGCCGATGATCAGATCCACGTCGCGCAACTCCGGGTGGTCTCCGGTCACCGTGATCCCCGGCCCTGCGATCACTCGCATCAACGGATCGATAGCCCGCAGGCGCCGGAGCGCTGCGTCGGTCTTGGCGATCCCGACATCGGCCGTGCCGGCCGTGATGAGCCGATTCAGATTGGTCACCTCGACCAGGTCGTCATCGAGCACCAGCACGTTGCCGAACCCGAGGTAGGCCAGCTGCAGCAGCAGCTGAGAGCCGGTCCCGCCGGCTCCCACCACCGCGACCCGCAATGCCGCGACCGTCGACTGCCCGGCCGGGCCGATCAGCGGCAGCTGCCTATCGCCCCGCCCCGCCCCGCCGGAGCCGCCGCCGAGCTCGTCGGTCGGGTCGGTCGGTGCGGCGCTGAGCACGCGCAGCTGATCGCCGAGCACGGTGACCGTGTCCACCGTCCCGTGGCTGGTGCCGGCGGCCCACCATTCGGCGTGGACCTGACCCTCGGCCCACACGACCGCCAGGTAGGGGCGCCCGGGCAGCAGGTCCAGGACGTACTCGGCGCTGGGTTGCAGACCCGCTCGGTCGGTGGGGGAGAAGCGGGGTGGGCCGTAGCGGTGGTTGTGGAACTCGGCCAGCTCGGCGCCGGTGACGACGGCCTGGTTGTGGATCCGGTCCAGGGCCTGGTCGCTGACGTACCAGCCGGTGACATCGTGCTCGGTGTCCGCGTCGCCGATCAGCGCGACGTCCACGACCTCGAGGACTGGGCCGAGCTGAGAGTCGTCGTCGTCGTCACGATCGAGCAGGGTGCGGGTGAACGCGAACGCGAACCGCTCGCCGGACGCGCCGGCGAGATGATCCTCGATCCGGCGCCAGTGCTGGGGGTTGGTGAACTTCATCGTGCTCATGGCGATCAGCTCGCTTCGTCGAATCGGGACAGGGCCCCGGTGAGATAGTCGGTCAGGGTGCTGCCGGCGGCGGGGTCGGCGCTGGGTCGCCAGTCGCCGGGTTCGATGTGCCAGGAGAACTGCAGCCAGGTCCGGCCGGCGTGGGTCTGCTGGCCCTGGTTGTTGCCGGGCGGCGCACCGCCGTCGAGGGTCAGGTCAGGGCGGGCGCAAACGTTGTCGGGCTGCCCGGCCGGGTAGTTGGCGGGGATCGCGAACAGCACGTCGGTGCTCGCGTGCGACCAGCCCGCCGGCAGCGGGTGGTTGGGCAGCACGACCACGAGCTGGTCGACGTCAAGGAGGGCGGTGGGGTGGGCCTGGAGCAGGAG
>JALYTU010000219.1 GCA_030854125.1 Actinomycetota bacterium
CGCTGGAGCTGATCGAGGGCCGCCCGCTGCCCGGGGTCGAGGCGCTGGCATGAGCGCGACTGAAGAGGTGGAGACCCGCGCTGACCGCATCCCCCTGATCGCGGGCAACTGGAAGATGTACAAGACGGTCCAGGAGGCCGAGGATTTCATCCAGGCGCTGTTGCCGCGCGTGTCGTCGGTGCAGCGCGCCGAGGTCGCGATCTGCCCGCCGTTCACCGCGCTGCAGGCGATGGTCGACTCCACGCGTGGCTCGCGGGTCGCCGTCTACGCCCAGACCATGCACCAGGCCGACGAGGGCGCATTCACCGGCGAGGTCTCCCCGGCGATGCTCTCCGAGGTCGGCGTTCAGGGCGTGATCCTCGGACACTCAGAGCGCCGCCAGCTGTTCGGCGAGACCGACAAGGCGCTGGCCCAGAAGCTGCCTGCGGCCCTGGCCGCCGGCCTGCTGCCGGTGCTGTGCGTCGGCGAGACCGAGGAGGAGCGCGAGCGAGGCGACACCCAGCGCAAGCTGCGCCAGCAGGTCCAGGAGGCGGTGGCCAGGATCTCGCCCGATCAGCTCGGCGAGATCGTCATCGCCTACGAGCCGATCTGGGCGATCGGAACCGGACAGGTGGCCGCTCCCGAGCAGGCCCAGGAGGCGATCGCCTTCGTTCGTGCGCTGGTCGGCGATCGTTCCGTCCAGGCCGCCCAGCGGACCCGGATCCTCTACGGTGGCAGCGTCAAGCCCGAGAACGCCGTCGAGCTGATGGCGCTGCCCGACGTGGACGGCGCACTCGTCGGCGGAGCCAGCCTCGACGCCGAGTCGCTGGCCGCGATCGTCGCCGCTGCCGGGTAGGGCACGTGCCAAGCCCGGCCCCGTCGTCGCTTCCGGTCGCCTGCGCCGCGCTGATCGTGCTCGACGGCTGGGGGCTGGCCGAGCCCGGCCCGGGCAACGCGGTCACGCAGGCCGACACGCCGGTCTTCGACGATCTCTGGACGCGCTTTCCCACCACGACGCTGACCGCGTGCGGCCGCGCCGTCGGGCTTCCCGAGGGTCAGATGGGCAACTCCGAGGTTGGTCACCTCAACCTCGGGGCCGGAAGCGTGATCAGGCAGGACCTGACGCGGATCGACGCCGCGGCCGCAGACGGATCGCTGGCCGCTAACGACGTGCTGCGCGATGCGCTGACCGCGTCCGAGCGCGTCCACATCATCGGCCTGGTCTCCGACGGCGGCGTGCACTCGAGCCTCGAGCACCTCGAGGCGCTGATCGAGGTGGCGGCCACGCTGCCGGTCTCCGACCTCGTCCTGCATGCCTTCACCGACGGCCGCGACACGCTCCCGACGTCAGGCGCGGCGTATCTGGAGCGCGTGCAGACCCGGATGGACGCCGCCGGCGCCGGCCGGATCGGCAGCGTCAGCGGGCGCTACTTCGCGATGGACCGAGATCGGCGCTGGGATCGGGTCCAGAAGGCCTATGACCTGCTCGTCCACGGGACGGCCGACGACACCGCGGACTCGGGCGCCGATGCCTGCCGGGCCGCCTACGAGCGTGGCGAGACCGATGAGTTCATCGCCTCGACCCGGGTCGGGACCCAGGAGGCCCGGATCCGCCCCGGGGACTCGGTGCTGTGCCTCAATTTCCGCCCCGACCGGATGCGCGAGATCGTCCGCGCGCTCGCCGATCCCTGGTTTGCGGAGATTGACCGGGGTGGGGGAGAGCCCGTCGCTCGGCTGGCCTGCATGACCGAGTACGAGGAGGGTTGGCCGTATCCTGTGGCCTTTCCGCCGCAGCGGCCCGAGACGACACTGGCCGCGGTCATCGCCGCCGGCGGCGGCCGCCAGCTGCACGTCGCCGAGACCGAGAAGTACCCGCACGTCACCTACTTCTTCAACGGCGGCGAGGAGACCCCGTACGACGGCGAGGAGCGCGCGCTGGTCGACTCCCCCCGGGACGTGCCGACCTACGATCACCAGCCGGCGATGAGCGCCCCGGAGGTCGCGCAGGCCTTCGTCGGCGCCTGGACGGCGGGCCGGGACGGAGACGGCGGCGACCCCGGGGACGGCGGCGACTATCGGTTCGGGATCATCAACTTCGCTAACGCCGACATGGTCGGCCACACGGGGATCATCCCGGCCGCAGTCCAAGCGGTCGAGACCGTGGATCGCTGCCTGGGCGAGGTGGTCGCCGCGGTGACGGCTTCGGGCGGGGCGTGCCTGATCACCGCCGACCACGGCAACGCCGACCACATGCTCGAGCCCGACGGCTCGCCCAATACCGCACATTCGCTGAACCCGGTGCCGGTGATCGTGACGGTCGGCGATCCTGCGCTGTCATTGCGCTCCGGCGGTGTGCTCGCCGATGTCGCGCCGACGATCCTTGCGCTGCTGGGGATCGATCAGCCGCCTGAGATGACCGGCACCTCGCTGATTAACCGCTGACCGGTCCTCCGACTGGCTGATGTACCCGATCGGCGCAGGCCCGGTGTTCGTGCCTGCGCACGGCGCGCTTCATTCCGGCGCCGTTCACCCGGTTGGCAGCCATTTCGACCCTGGATCGACTGTCTCGGCTGCCAACCGAGAGAGTCCAGGACGTGCTCGCTGCGGCGTCAGGTTGTCAGAAAACTTGACAGATGAGGACTTAGGTTTCATACTGCGTACTACAGCAGTGCTCAACCTTCTCAAGGAGAACCGCATGGCCCTTATCCGCTGGGAACCCATTCCCGTCAACCGCTTCGTCAACTCGTTCTTCGATACGCAAACCGTCGCTCCGGCCCGTGGTCAGCGCCGCTGGACTCCGGCCGTTGATGTGCTCGAGAACGAGACCGACTACACGCTCCGGGCGGACCTGCCCGGCTTGAGCGAGAAGGACGTCGCGATTGAGGTCGAGAACGACGTCCTGACCATCGCCGGCGAGCGCCGTTCCGAGCACGAGGAGCGCACCGGCGGTTATTACCGCCTCGAGCGCAGCTCGGGCTCGTTCCGCCGCTCACTGCAGGTGCCCGAGGGCGTGGACCCCGGGGCGATCATCGCTCAGTTCGAGAACGGCGTGCTCGAGGTGACCATCCCCAAACCCGCGCGACGCACGCCGCGCAAGGTCGCGATCACGGTCGGCTCCGTTGCCGGGTCCGAGTCGTCCGCGGGGTCAGAGCCGTCCGTCTCTGAGAGAGGCGCAAGCAGCGAGGCGGCACCCGCCGGCGTCTGAAAGTGATCTCACGGGCTCGGGTCGCAGGTGCGGCTCGGGCCCGCCCGGGGTTCAGCGCAGGATGCCGGTGTGGCCCAGCGAATAGCTGCCGGGCTGGGGCCAGACGCACAGTCCGTGCGGGCCTTGGCCGACCGGGATCTCGGCGCGCAGCTTGCCGGTGGCGGTGTTGATCGCGTAGACGACCGCGTTGTAGCGTCCGCTCAGCCACAGGGTGCTGCCGTCGGCCGACACGCCGCCCATGTCCGGGCTCGCCGGCGGGGGCAGGGTCCAGGTGCGGAGCACCCGGCGGGTGCGGAAGCTCACCACCGAGATCGTTCCGGCGGCGCGGTTGGAGACGTACAGGTAGTGGGCCAGGCGGCTGGGGTACAGCCCGTGGGCGCCGGCGCCGGTGTGCAGGAACCCGGTGACCCTGAACGTCGAGGGGTTGATCTCCCAGATCCCGCCGGCGATCTGATCGGCGGTGTACAGCGTCTTGCCGTCGGGGGAGAGCTTGACGTCCTGAGGGCTGGAGTGGCCGCCGTTGAGGGTCAGTGTGCGGAGCACGCGTTGGGTCTTGAGATCGACCTCGATCATCCGCCCGTTGAACTCGCAGCTGGCGAACATGTAGCGGCCGCCCGGGGAGAAGTCCGCGTGATCGACGCCGTCGCACATCGGGACCGACAGCGAGTGGACCATGCGCATCGTGTGGGGATCGCGAAAGTCCAGGCGCAGCAGCCGCTCGGCGACGACGATGGCGAATTGGCCGTCGGGCGTGAAGTAGAGGTTGTACGGGTCCTCGACCGGGATCGGCCGGCCCGGTCGCCCGGTCTGCGGGTTGATCGGGGTCAGCGTGTTGCCGACGTCATTGTCGACGTACAGGGTCTTGAGATCCCAGGATGGGGTGACATGCTGGGGCAGTCCGCCGGTCGGGAAGGTGCCGATCACCTTGAGCGTGCGCTGGCTGATCACCGAGACCGTGTTGGAGAGCCCGTTGGGGACGTAGACGAGCTGGCGATCGCCGCGGACAACTGAGCTGAGGTCCCCCGGGGCGGTGCCGACGTACACGTTGCTGCGTCGCGCCGCAGCGGTCGCCCGCTCAGCGGGCGTGGTCAAGCTGTGCCGGGCGGTTGCGGTGTGGCCGCCCGACCCCCCGCAGCCGGTCATGGCGAGCGCGATCGCCGCCGCGAGCGCGAATGCGGTCCCGGGTCGCGGACCGGCCGGGCGAGGACGCGAGACTGCGGGCAGGGGAATTCTCGAGAACATGGCGGTCACGGGACTTGGGGGGCGGTGGCTTTGGCTAGGCTGCGGGCAGTCGCACGTAACCGAGACCGGCCCGCAGCGAATCCCATCCTCCCTTGACCAGCATGACAAAGATTCCCCGTGCGCTGCGTTACGCCGCCGTTGTTCTCGGCCTGCTCATCACCGGCTGCGGTGGCTCGAGCGCGACGACGGCCGGCTCGCACGCGCGCCGCGCCACCAAACGGACGACCGCGACCGTCGCAGCGCCGGCGACCTTTGGCTTCCGCCACCTCTACTCGCTCCCAGCACCGCTGCGCGATCCGGCGTTCGCCGCGTTGGGCGGATCGCGATTCCTGCTCGCTGGAGGGCTGAGCGCCGCGGACACCTCGACCACTGAGGTCGACATTGCCGACCTGCACCACATCGTGCGCTCGGGGACGCTGCCCGGCGCCCAGCACGACGCCCAGGCGGCCGGTCTGCCGCAGGGCGGGTACGTGTTCGGAGGCGGGAACCTCACCGAGTACGACCACATCTTCAAGGTCGATCCGACGACCGCCTCGGTCCACGCCGCTGGACGCCTGCCGTCGCCGGCGTCCGACGTGGCGGTCACACAGGTCGGAGGGACCGCCTACATCGTGGGCGGCTACGACGGCGCCAACTTCCTCAACACCGTGGTCGCCTGGACACCGGGCCGCGGGGCACAGGTCGTCGGGCACATGCCGGTCGGGCTGCGCTACGCCGCGGTGACGCCCGGTCCGATCGGCCAGCTCCTGGTCGTCGGCGGCACCTCGCCGGCCGGCGCCAGCCGTGCGGTCTACATCTTCAACCCGGCCACTGGCCACACCCGCCAGCTGGCACGGCTCCGCCACCCGATCACTCACGCCGGCGCGGTCACGATCGGCTCCTACGCCTATCTGGTCGGCGGCCGCAGCGACTCGACCACGGGCCAGACTGCGGCGATCTGGTCGATCAACACGGCAACCGGCAGGATCCGGGCGGCCGGGCACCTCCCGGCGCCGACCTCCGACGCCGCGGTGCTGCGGATTGGCAGCGCGATCCTGATCGCCGGTGGCATGACCCCTACCGGCACCACGCTCGCCGAGGTCGGCGAACTCGTTCGCGCTCCGTAGTGGTCCTTCAGCGGCTGCCGCGCTGGACGGCGGCGATGTAGTCGACGATCGTGCCCAACTGGGCCTCGGTGAGCCGGCGGCGGACGGGCATCTCGCGCGCAAATTGCAGGGCGATCGGACGGCGCACCCGCACCCCGAGCAGGTCG
>JALYTU010000220.1 GCA_030854125.1 Actinomycetota bacterium
GCGTAGAACTCGCCCTCGCGGTCGGTGCCGGCGATGACCGGGCGCGCGAGCGCGACGCATAGCGCGCCCGACACGCCGATGATGCCGGTGAGCGTCAGCGACAGCCCGTCGACGACCACCAGCCCGGACATCGTGGCGCGAAAGCCGCCCGTCAGCCAGACCGTGGCCGCGAGGCCGGCGCTGGCCAGATGGCCGGCGGCGACCCACCAGGCGATGAGCTGCTGGCGGTGGCGGGGAAGCACGATCGCCAGCGCGACGGCGAGGATCGCAGCCAGGGTCAGAGCGCCGATCGGCGCGAGCCAGCCGAGCTCTCCGAGCATCATCTGCTCGATGCTCTTGGCCTGCTCGTAGCTGCCGGCGTTGGGGGTCATCAGCCTCCCACGAGCCAGCTGGCGGAGTGGATGATGTCCAGCGCCAGCCGGGGGTACAGACCTAGGGCGACGAACAGGATTACAAGCGGTGCGACCGCCGCCGCTTCGATTCGTCGTAGGTCGGGCAAACCGCTACGTCCGCGGACCCGAAGGTCTGATCGTCGAACTCGCCGAGCGGCTCGACGGCGCGCCAGGTCCACGGCCAGACTGAACCGTCACCTGGTGAAGCGTCCGGTCGAGGTGGCACCGTTGAGCCATGTCCAATGTTGGGTCATGTGGGCTCGCGCACCGTCGCTGGAGCTGCTCGAGAAGGAGCTGACCCGCCTGTTTGAGGGGTGCGCCGCGGATGATGTGCTCGGCATGTCCCATTCCGCGATCGCCGCATCCAGCAAGCAGTCCGGCGGGATCTGGGGCGGCGCCAGTCAGACGCACGGATCGAATATTCGGCGGTCGTGTTGGTGCCGGCTGCGTCGCTGAGGTGAGGTCTCCGACGCTCCATAGCGTGCTGCATGGCTCTGGTGGTGTCCCCGCCGCGTCGATGGGAGCGCCAGATGGCGCGGTCGCGGCGCCTCGATCCGCGCCAAAGCACAAGTCTCGGGTCGACCCGCGACAGCTCGCGCCATGCCTCGCGGGCCTGTCGTAACCGCCGGCGATCGCGTCTGCTTCCAGAATCGCGACGCGGAAGTCTCATCACGCGGGTCTCCGCGCGTCGGAGCCGTTCCACAGCGAGAGCGCCGACCTTGTAATCGACGCGCCCGCTCTCGTGATCGAGCAACAGTCACCGGCGCTTGCTGACGGCCGCTCGTTCGGTCGCCGAGCATGCACCCGCGCGTGATGGACGACTACGGGTTCCTGGTGATGCGAGAGCGTCGATGTTTGACATGACCGCCCGCGTACTCGTGCGTACTCGTACTCAGACGCGCAACTCTGCTCAGGCGCGATGAAGACTTCCGTCACTGCCAGCTAGTGGGTCTTCCAGGATTGTTTGACCGGAAACGGCATCGGTCAGGCGGCGATAAGGAGTCGGCGTTCGGCTTTGAGCAGGCGTTGGTCGCGGTGGGGGCCGTTGCGGTATTGGATGTGGTCGGCCATCGCTTTTTTGACGGCGTTCCAGTCGGGGTAGTCGGCGTTGTTGACGACGAATTCGCCGATCGCCCAGAAGTGGCACTCGATCCGGTTCAAAAAGCTGGCGTAGGTCGGGGTGAACACCAGCTCGACGTTGTTCGCTGCCGCCCATGCTCGGATGTCGGGGGTCTTGTGCGCGGAGAGGTTGTCCGCGACCAGGTAGATCCGGATCTTCGGCCGGTAGCGCATCCGGATCTGACGGTAGAACCCCAAGACTTCCTGGCCGCTCTTGTGGGGTCGCAGCCGGCCGTGGAGGCGGTCGGCGTGCACGTCGTAGGCGCCGAACAGGTAGCGCACCCCGCCGTTCTTGCTGTAGGTCGCGCGCAGCCGCTCCGGACGCTTCCGGGGCGCCCATCCGGACCCCTGATGAGGGATCAGCTGGATCGGTCCCATCTCATCGAAACAGACCACCACCCCGTCCCGCGGGCACCGGCGATACAGGCCGAGCACCCGCTCGGCCTTGGCCTGAAAGTCGGGATCGGGGCTCCACTTCCACGACCGGGTCTTCTGGTGCGAGAGCCCCGCGTTGATCAGCGTCTGACGGACCGTTTCCGGCGCCAGCGGGATCCCGATCCCGGCCAGGTGCGCCGCGAGTTTCGGCAGCGACCACCGCGTCAACGGCACGCCCTGCGTGTCGGGGCGGGCGCGCGCGACCGACACGATCCGGTCGCGCTGCTCGGGCGTGGTCTTCTTCGGTCGCCCGCCCCGATAGTCAGGGTCCAACGACGCAAACCCGCGGTCGTTGAACGCGTGGATCACCTTGCGCACATGCGACTCATCGGTGCGAACCACCGCCGCGATCTGCGGCGCTCCCATCCCGGTCGCGGACGCCAGCACGATCATCGCCCGCTGACGTTTGGACTGGTACTTCGCGCGCTTGGAGATCGACTTCAACCGCGCACCCTCCTCCAACGACAACTCCCGGACGAACACCTCCGGCGGACGCATCACCACCTCCAGGCTCAGGGACATACATCCCCATTCGCCACCAAGGCCGCGTTTCCGGTCAAACGTTTACGGGAGACCCACTTTACGGGAGACCCACTAGCGCAAAGCTGCTCCCGCGCGCGGGAGCCACGCGGGCACCACGCCGGGTCGCGAGTGGATCGTCTGGCACGCCGCTCGCATCCGCGCGGTGGCTTGACCGTATTGCCGCCCGCGGTGTTCCCGTCCGGAGCAGCGTCCCGAGCGTCCTGCTGAGCGCGCGGGCTCGCCCGCCAAGGCGCGACGGCGCTCCTCGTATTCCTGGCTGTCGATGTTCGCCGTGGGCGTAGCGCTCGCGCAACACGTCGAGCGGGTCGCGGCTGGCTGGTGGTGGTGGCGCCTGATCGCGCCGATGCTGTGAGGTTGCGTTGGCCCAGATGCCCCACGTCAGCGCGACGATCATTACGACAGCGATGATCACCAGGACGATGGTCAGGCCGGAGTTCATGTGCATGCCAAACACGTCAGCTCACTCCTTCGAGGTGGGTGTCGAGTGAGACGGGGTTGCGGGTGCACCACACGCCGGGGCAGCGCTCGTCGGCGAGTCGCTTGAGCTCTTCCAGCTGCTCGGGGGCGGCGTCGGCGTCGACTTCGAGGTGCCAGTCGATGTGTTCGACGGGCGGCTGGTCGCTCAGACCGAGCATCCGAGTCTGGTCGACGCGGGTTGACATGCGAGCGTGCAGCTGGCGGACCTCGACGCCTTGGCGCGCCGCCTCTTGGGCAAACGTCATCGCGTAGCAGGCGAGGCCGCCCCAGAAGCAGTAGGCGAGGGGGTTCGGCGCGGCGCCGCTGCCGCCCATCGGCGCGGGGAAGTCAGCCTGGAAGGTCAGCTCGCCGTTGGGATAGGGGATGGTGGCCTGAAACTGCGGCTGACCGGCCTGCGTTTGCCATTCGCCGTCGAGGGCGACGTCCTGGCGTACGGCGGCGGGGTTCTCCTGGGCTTTGGCGATCGTCGCCTCGAGGGCGTCGGTGTTGACGTTGTGCATTTCAGAGGGTCTCCGTTTCATCATCGATTGGGGTCTGCCGGTGCTCCTGGCTGGTCGTGGCCCGCGACGGTTTGCAGTCCGAGCGTCAGCCAGTCGTGCATGCCGCCGCGGTAGTAGAGGATCAGCTCGGCGGGATGGCCGGCGTCAAGCAGGGCGTGGGCTGCGTTGGGCGTGGCGGTGCACTGTGGGCCGTTGCAAAAGAACACGGTTGGCGTGCCCGGTGCGAGCTCGTCGCGGCGTTGGACCACGTCGGGGTGGGGGATGTTGCGCGCACCCGGGATCGTGCAGTGCGCATAAAAGTGAGGTTCGCGGCTGTCAACCAGCAGCAGGCCAGCTGTCAGGCGTTCGATCACCTCGAGCTCGCCGAGCGTTCGTACGCCGGGCGCGAGCTCGAGCGGCTGGATCGTCCCCCACGTCGCGTCCACGATCATGAATCCGGGCTGATCCGCGGCCAACAGTTGCGGGACCATCATCGGCTCACCGTCGTGGCTGAGGCGTCTAACGCGGGGGGTGGCCATACCGTCGCTCGTCTCGGGGGTCACGGTCGCCCGCCGAAGGTCATTGGCTGCTGGCGCTCGGGGTCGCGTGTCGAATCAGAGGGGTGTCGCTGGGCGCCGAGTCGCCGGCGCCCAGCGTCACCTCGGCGGCCTCCTCGATCGCCCTTACCAGCCGTGCCGCGTTGAGCGGGTCGTGGGCGAAGGCGAGCAGGCCGTGGTTGGCCAGCAGCACCGCGTGCGGGTGCTCGGAGATGGCGGCAAGGATGCCGTTGACGGCCTGCCGGGATCCGCGAGGTGCCCATTCGGCGACTGGGATCACCTTCGCGCCGTAGCGCAACAGCGGCTCATAAGCGCAGGGCAGCGGCTCGTGGGCGACTGCGAACGCGGTCGCATGGGTCGAGTGGGTGTGGATCACCGCGCCGATGTTTTCACGCGCTGCGTAAGGGCAGGTGTGCATGGGAATGATCTCAGCCGTGGCCGAGTCGCAGTGTGCGGATCGTGTCGGGCGTTGCCGCGCACTGGGGGCCGTTGCAAAAGAACACTGTCGGCACGCTGGGATCGAGCTCGTCGAGGTGGTCGAGCATTCCCTCGTGCGGGGTGCCGCGGGCGCTGGGGGTCGTCGCGTCGCGGTGGTAGTGCTCGAGGCGGGTGTCGATCAGCGGCAGCCCGCGCTGGACGTGCTCGACCAGTTCGAGCTCGCCGATCGTGCGCACGCCGGGGGCGAGCCGGATCGGTTGCACGGTGCCCCACGTTGCGTCGACTTCGAACAGGCCGTCCCCGAGCGCGCGGGGTGTCATCCGTGTCGACTCGCGCGGGTGGATCCGTTCGAGCTGTGCCGTGGGGACCATCGAGCCGGCTAGCTTCCGACCTGTGCGGGCTGGTCGGTAGGTGTGAGGATCGCGTCGAGCTCTTGGAGCTGGCGGCGTACTCCGCCGCACACTTGGTCGCAAAGCTCAAATACGCTTGGATCGCTGATCGAGTAGCAGGCATGGTTGCCCTGTTTGGTTCGGCTGACCATGCCGGCACTGTGGAGGATGCCGAGGTGCTTTGAGACATTCTGCTGCGAGGCGCCGAGCGCTTCTTGTAGTTCGCCGACGGTGGCGTCGCTCTCGCGCAGCCGGTCCAGAAGCTTGATGCGCATCGGTTCGCCCAGCACCCGGAAGCGCTGTGCGACGAGCTCGATCAGCGGGTCGGGGAGCGGGTGGGGGACGGGTTCGAGATGACTCATAACAGACAAGGTATCACAATCACACGGTTGTGGAGTTGACAAGACTCGGTACTCGGGTATCGTCCAATGACGCAGACACCACCATACAGTTGTGCAGTCGTATGGATGCCCAGCTGGAACCAGAGGAGTTCACCTGATGGACGCGATCGAACATCTCACTGAAGCGACCTTCGCCGAGGCCGTGGCCCGTAGCTCAGGCAGATGCTTTGTGCCGTCGTGAGTCGAAGGTTGATGCTCCTAGCCACAGCGGTGGTGGGTCTGGCCCTTGCCGGTTGCGGTTCCGGCAGCTCGACCGGGTCGGGGATGATGGGCGCTGGCGGTCATTCGACCGCCTCACCGACGGGTGCCGGGATGATAGGCGGCGGGGCGGGCTATCACTTCGCACGAGTGACCTGCTCGGCGCCGCGGTCATTGCCGGGTCACACCGTCAACGTGACGCTGGCAGACATGGGCATGACGCGGATGTTGGGCGGCACCGCGC
>JALYTU010000221.1 GCA_030854125.1 Actinomycetota bacterium
GGATCGCACAGGTCTGCTGAGCGCCGGTGTAGGTGAACGTGACCGACTGCGCGCCCGCGCCTGACGGGCACGTCGTCGCTGCCGAGGCGGCCGCGGGCACCGCGGCGCCGCCCGCGATCAGACTGATCAGGACAACGGCTCGCAGACCCATGCGAGCGACAGTCGACCGCCCCATCGAACACCTCCAGCTCGTGATACAGGACCGCACCTCGCTGTCGGGGCGCCCGCGCAGCCTATGCAGCATCGGCCCGCGGGCCAATAGACCTAGGTCCCCACTGTGACTTGGGGACCTAGGTCCCCTGCTCAGCGCGCGAGATAGCGCGCGACCGCGAGCACTCTGCGGTGATTGTCCCCGCTCGGCGCCAGCCTCAGCTGGGCGTAGATCCGCGAGATGTGACCGACGACCGCCTTCTCAGAGATGACCAGCCGCCGGGCGATCGCGGCGTTGCTGCGACCCTCGGCGAGCAGCGCCAGCACCTCGGTCTGGCGGGGCGTGAGCCGGTCGATCGCGTCATCGTCGCGGCGGGCGCGCGCGAGCATCGCGGCGATCACGTCGGGGTCGAGCACCGTCGCGCCATCGGCGACCTGGCGGGCGGCGCCGCAGAACGTCTCGCGGTTGGCGATCCGTTGCTTGAGTAGGTAGCCCACGCCCGCCGACGCGTTGGTCATTAGCGCTCGTGCGTAGCGCCGGTGGACGTACTGGGAGAGGATCAGGATCGCGATCTGCGGGTGCGAGCGCTGGATCTCCAGCGCGGCGCGTAGCCCGTCGTCGGTGCGGTCCGGGGGCATCCGGATGTCGGAGATCACGAGATCGGGCTCGTGCGCCGCGACGACCGCGAGCATGCCGGGAGCGTCCGCTGCATCCGCGACGACGTCGATGCCCGCCTCCTCGAGCAGGACGCTCAGGCCCTCGCGCAGGAGCGCTTCGTCCTCGCCGATCACGACCCGCACGGGACCTCCGCGCTCACGACGGTACCCGCGCCGGGAGGGCTGGTCACCCGCAGCCGGCCCCCGAGCACGTCGACACGGTCCGCGATGCCGCTCAGCCCCGTCCCGGCGCCGAGGCGCGCGCCGCCGACCCCGTCGTCACGAACCTCGATCTCCAGGTGACCATCGACACGGTCCAGGCGGACTGACAGCTCCCGCGCCTGGGAGTGCTTGACCGCATTGGTCAGCGCCTCCGTCACCACGAAGTATCCGGTGCTCTGCACGCGCTCAGGCAAGTGTCCGTCGCCGTCGGGTAGCTGCAGGCGAGTCGGCAGCGGGACCCGGTCGACCAGATCCTCGGTCGCCGCGTACAGGCCGTGCTCGATCAGCAGGGCCGGCATCACCCCCTGCACCAGCGCCCGCAGCTCGGAGCTCGCCGCCTCCAGACCCACACCGAGTTCAACCGCGACGCCGTGGTCAGGCCCGGTGGGCAGGCCGGCCGCGAGCCGGTCCGCGCTGAGCGCCAGCATCACCAGACGGCCCTGCAGACCGTCATGGAGATCTCGAGCGATCCGGCGCCGCTCGCGATCGCCCGCGTCAACGATCCGCGCCCGCGATTCACTGAGCGCATTGCGGCTGGCGAGCAACGCAGCGGTCAGCCGCTCACGCTCCAGTGACCGAGCGACCACCCGTCCGGCGGCGCGGACCAGCTCGGGTTCGTCGATCAGGACCGGGTCATAGGCGATCGCGCCGACCCGCACACCACCCAGCTCGATCTCGACCGCCGCCCGGTGCGACCCCGACCGCGGCAGCTCGACGACGGCACCGACGGCATCGACGTAGCGATCGTCCTCGGGCGCACGGAACACGAGCGCCAGCGAATCATCCCCGAGCGCGACGGCGAGCGCGTCACGTAGCTGCAATCGATCGCCCGAGCCGGTATCGAGCGATACCGCCAGCTCCTCGATCTCGCCGGTCCGGGCAAAGCCGCCCCGCCGCACCCCGAGCCCGAACGCGACCGGGATGCCCGCCAGCGCGGAGATCTCCAGGACGAACACGGTCACCGCACCAAACCCGAGCAAGGATGGCAGGACATGCGCGGCCAGCTCCAGGAACAGCAGCGCCGCGACCCCGTAGCCGTACACCGCGGCCAGCACCCGACGCTGCGCTCGGCTCGCACCCCGCAGCCGCGCGGCGAGCAGCCAGGCGCTCAGCACGAGCACGACCGCCTCACCGCAATCCTGGGCGACCAGTCCGGCGTGCGCCAGGTCAGGACGCCGCGCGACCTGGAGCAAGCCGACGACCCCCGACACAGTCCCGAACAGGTACTGCGGCGCCCGCAGACCGATCGTGACCACGTAGCCGCCCACCACCAGACCGCGCGCCGCACGCCCCTTCAACCGCCCAGACGGAAACGCGAGCAGGATATGCAGGATCGCGGCCACCGGCGCCTGAGCCAGAATCAGGCCCGTCACGGTCAGGGCCGTAAGCGCCGTGTTCTCCAGCGCCGCGACAAGCAGCATCAACCCCCCGACGCACAGCAGCATCCCCGTGCGATTGCTCGGACGCCGCGACCACGCCACCAAGCCACCCACGACGTACTCCACGCCGACCGCGACATACAGCGCGAGCACCCACAGCGGCGCGTGCGGCGCCTGTGCGAAGATCGCCACCTCGATTCCGGCGACGATCACCGTCACCCCGCCGAGCACGATCAGCGAAAGCCGAAGCGAGCGGGTGCCTGACACGCGTCCCGCGATCTGGCGCGGGGACCCACGCGACCCAGCCATGGACCGCGCATCCTACCGCGCCAGCGTCCAGGAAATTAGTCCTCCGCGGAGAGCTTGTGGCACAACCACCAACGCGAAGCGGCGGTCTTGACGGCTCGCGCCGGGAGACCAGCCCTCGCTAGTTCTGTCTGAGCCGGCCCATAGAGTCACGTTATGGATGCATTTCGTGACTCAACGAGCGGAGTAGATGATCGCTAAGGGTGTTCGAGGCTGCCCGTGGATTGGATCGGGCAAGATCTGACCGGTGGTTATAAGCGCGTCAAGATCGTGTGCGGCGATCTGAGCGTCGCTGAGGGCCTCCAGCCGGGCGGCCCGGTGGGCGGTGTCGGGCGGTTTGGGCGGTGCCGGCCCTGACCGGTCGCGCTCAAAGGCAATGTAAGGCGATCTAAGGGCTTAGAAGATGCGACGTTTACTCTCCTGGTCGTCGGTGATCGGCTGGTAGGGATCAGGGCGGCTACGTGCTCTCCCACCGTCGGGCGCGCATCGTGTCGATCACGTGGGTCGGCGCGACATCGCGTAGATAACGGTCGGTGACCGCCAGGCTGGTGTGCCCCAGCGCGTCGCGGATCACGTTGATCGCGGTCCCCTCCCGCGCGAGCTCTGAGGCGTAGGTGTGTCTGAGGCCATGGGCGTGCACCCGCCGGTCGATCCCGGCTTTGGCGGCCAGGCGCGGCAGCAAGCGCCGGACATAGCTGCTGTCAATCCGTCCGCCCTGCAGCGTGCAGAAGATCGGCGCTCGCGCGCCGGGCCCGAGCTTTCTGCGGCGGTCGATCCAGCGGGCCAACAGCGCCGCGGTTTGCTCGTCGATGCCGACCGTCCGGGACTTGTCGCCCTTGCCGTGCCGTACCCGCACCGTGCCGGCGTCGAGGTCGACGTCGCGCAGCTCCAAGGAGAGGGCTTCGGAGATCCGCAGTCCGCAGCGCCACAGCACCGCGATCAACGCCCGGTTGCGCACCCCCGTCGGCGCCCGGGTCGAGCACGCCTTGAGCAGCGCGATCGCCTCGGCCTCTGCCAAGACCTCCGGAGGCCGACGCCGCGACGCCGACGAGCTCGTCGACGTCGACCTCGGCTTGGTGGCGGTCATCGTGCGGTGGCCGCGGCGAGCTGCTGCACGTCGGCAAGCTGCCGGGCGGTCTCAGGCACCTGGTCAGTCATCACGCCCCTCCTGCTCGTTGAGTCACGTTTTGCGTTCCAAAACGTGACTCTATGGCCCGGCTCAGACAGAACATCGAGCGCAGCGCCCTCCCGGCTCGTTTCGATGCAGGTCAGTCGGCGGGTGAACGGTCGCGTCCCTACTCTCTGCGGGCTCTACGCTGGTTGGTCGCTTGTGATCATCGGTGCCTATAGAGAACTGTTCGCGGCGATCGCCACCGCCGCCGCGGCACTGATCGGCTTGTTGTTCGTCGCTATCTCCGTCGCGCCGAGAGATAGCTTGAGACCCGGTGATGTCGTTCTTCAGGATGTGCGGGCCGCCGCATCGATCCTGGCCTTCAGCAATGGTCTGACGGTGGCGCTCTTTGGCCTGGTGCCCGGCAACAACGTGGGTTACCCGGCCGTAGTTCTCGGTGTCATCGGCGTGTTCTTCGCCGCCGCGGCGACGCGCTCCATCTTCGACTACCAACCGCGCCGCTGGCGGCAACTGGGTTGGATCATGCTCATGCTGTTGGTCTTCGGTTTCCAGCTCGCCGCTGGGATCAGTTCGCTAATCGACCGTCGCAGCACCAGGCACCTGATCAGCGATCTCCTGATTGCCTCGTTGCTCATCGGCGTGTCACGCGCGTGGGAGCTGGTCGGCCGCAGGGACACTGACATCATCTCCTCGCTCGCGGTGCTCGCCGGCCGCAATCGCGTAGATCCGAGCCGTCTGCCCGAAGACTTGGGCCCTGACGGGGACGCTGGCCGTGCTCACGACGAGCCGTTGGCTCAAGCCGCCGGTGACGATGATCCTCCGCCCCTCAACTTCGAGCAGCCCGAGACACCGCCACGCCCGCCCAGCTCCACAGATCATTGACCGGTCGCCGCTTGGCGTCCGCCTACGGCCAGGCCACCTTTGCGTCGAGTCACGTTTTGGCCGCCTTTTCGTGACTCTATGAGCGGCTTCGGACAGGTCAGAAGTGTTCCGTATAGCGGCGCTTCGGACTTGAGCGGGGTGTGACGGTGTAGGCGGTCCGCGGGCGCGGCACAGGGGCTCAACAGAATCGGGGTTGCGACACCAACCAACTCCGAGGAGCCCCTGTGGAGACTGACGCTACGCGCATGTGCGCGCTGCCTCCTGGGTGACCTCACCCGCGTAGAGTCGAGGTCATGCCGCTGGACGTTGATGGCGCTCGACGCGTCTATGACCGCATCGGTCGACTGCAGGACACCCAGCGCTTCTACGAAGACCACGCTGTCCGCCGTGTCATCGAACTTGCAGCCTTTGAGCGAAGTGAGGCCGTGTTCGAGCTTGGGTGTGGCACCGGCCGATTGGCCGCCGATCTGCTCCGTTCAGGGGTGCCGACATCCGCGAGATATCTGGGAGTCGACGTCAGCCCGAGGATGGTGGAGCTCGCTAGGAGACGTCTTGCCCCGTGGTCGAACCGAGCCGCTGTTGAGCTCCTCGAGCCTCCGGCTCTGGAGCTGCCGGGAGAGGATGGTTCCTTTGACCGGTTCCTCGCCACGTACGTCTTCGATCTGCTCTCGCCCGGCGATACCCGTGCGCTGATACGCGAGGCGCGACGTCTCCTCTCCCCAGAGGGCATTCTTGCCCTCGTTTCGCTCACGGATGGAACGACACCGGCGAGCCGGATCATTTCGGCCGGCTGGAACAGGCTTGGGAGCCGCTGGCCCGCTCTGGTCGGTGGATGCCGACCGATCGAGCTTCGCGACCTCATCGCTGGCCCGGAGTGGCATCTCGAGCATGCCGAGGTCGTCGTCCGCTTTGGGGTGCCGTCGGAAGTCG